>JAGOCE010000148.1 GCA_017998915.1 Candidatus Ozemibacteraceae bacterium | reverse complement strand
CCTGGAGCTCGAACAGGCCGAGGCGGCCGCGACGGCCCAGGCGCTTGCCGCATGGACCGCGCAATCGAACGAGTTGGCCGTGCACGAAAAGAGCCGCGAACAGCACCGCGACATCGCCGCCCGGATCCAGGAGATCCGTCGGGAAGGCGAGCGGTGGACGAAGCTGAACGCGCTGATCGGTTCTGCCAGCGGCGAAAAGTTCCAGAAGTTTGCCCAGGGCCTGACGTTCTCGAACCTCGTGTACCAGGCCAACAAGCAGTTGGAGAAGCTGTCCGACCGGTATCTGCTGTCGAACGATGGCCTCGAACTGCGCGTCATCGACAACTACATCCCCGGCGCGAAGGCGACCGCGAAGAACCTTTCAGGGGGCGAGAAGTTCCTCGCCAGCCTCTCTCTGGCCCTGGGCCTGGCCCACATGGTCGGCCGCAAATACCGCATGGACACGCTGTTCATCGACGAAGGCTTCGGCGCCCTCGACCCCGAGACCCTCGAAGTCGCCCTCTCCGTGCTGTGCGCCCTCCACCAGCAGGGCAAGCTGATCGGCGTCATCTCCCACGTCGAGTCTCTCCACGACCGCCTCCCCGCCCGCATCGACGTCACCCGCCTCGGCGGCGGCCACAGCACCCTCGAAGGCCCCGGCTGCACCCGCCATACGGGTTAAAGCGCTGATTGCAGGGAATACCCCGGCGGCTTATAATGATAAATATCGGGGTACCGGCCAGACGGGTTCCGGTTACCCCAAGAATCGGATGTTTACAAAGGGAGGAAGAATCATGCGTCATCTGCGAAGTTTCGTCGTCATCGTCACCCCCGCGGTCATGGTTCTGGCATTGCCGGTCATGGGCGCGCCGGCAAACGAAAAGACGACCGTGATCTGGGGAACAATTGATGCCAAGAACACCCCCAAGGATGTTCTGGCCCAGATCGGAACCGGCGAAGTCCTCACCGACTACGAGTGGGCCAAGGGCATTCTGTTGAACCGCAAGCACTTCCGGACCCTCATCATGAAGGTCGCCCCGAACCAGCTGCCGGAGTTCCAGAAGATCGGTTTCGCCGAGCTGACCGAAATGCGCCTGAGCATGAACTGGGCCCGGGTCAGTGACATCAATGGCTGGGGCACCGAAGTCAACGGTGAGATCCATCGCCGGACGGGTTTCAACCTGGATCTCAAGAAAGACGAGATCCTCGATGGCATCAAGCGGATGCGCGACATGCTCAAGAATCCGGCGGCGGAGCTGAAGAGAGTGTCGGCTACCCGGCATGCCGAGATCTACACCGGCCGCGTCAATGCCCTCGAGCGGGGGTTCGTCGTCGACTTCACCGTCGAGCTGTCACATCTGAACGCCAAGGGAACGTTCGAGCGCATGTTCCAGCAGTATCAGCGCTCAGGCTACTATCGCTGAGCTGATCGCGATTCGGTTGGTTACCCCCGCCCCGGGATCCAGAGATGGATCCCGGGGCGGTTGCTTTTATACGCCCAGCATGCGCGTCGACCAGCCAGATCGAAAAGCGTGAGGCCGCGCGGCCGACCGCTCTTCCGCTCACAGCGATCCTGGAACTCGGACAGGCCGAGAAGAACCGGTCATGGGGCGAGAAGCTGATCGGCGTCATCTCCCAGGTAGAGTCGCTCCACGACCGCCTCCCCGCAGGCATCGACGTCACCCGCCTCGGCGGCGGCCACAGCCCCCTCGAAGGCTCCGACTGCACCCGCCATACGGTCTAAATACCTGTTTACAAGTGTATTTTTTGTTTTATAATATCGAAGGTGGTGTCTCGGGCTGGGTAGTTTTGCGCCATCGTACAGAAACACACGATCGAGTTCCAGCAGGATAATCGAGGTATACTTTTCCCTATGGTCGGCGCCAATCATACTGATTCAGAGCTTCTCACCAAGTTTTCAGACCTGAATGTCTGGAAGCGGGGAGACCAGCGGGCGCCTCACAAGCCGCTTCTGATCCTGTTGTCGCTCGGAAGAATCGTGGCAGGCCAAGAGCGCCTCGCCTCTTTTGCCGACATCGAAGGCCCTCTCAGGAAGCTTCTTCGGGACTTCGGCCCGACACGGAAGTCGTATCATCCCGAATTTCCTTTCTGGCACCTCAAATCTGATGGCGTATGGGAAATCCCACAGGAAACAGAACTTGCCGCTTGGAAAGACCCAAAAAGGATTCATCGGGGCGATCTCCTTCGGCATGGCGCCACAGGCGGTTTCACACCGGAAATTTATTCAGCCTTAAAAGCCAACCCTGTGTTGATCAGGGCAGTTGCGGAAAAGATTCTCACAGCCCATTTTCCCGAATCGTATCATGACGACCTTCTTCTTGCGACAGGGCTGGAAACACTTCTAGGCAACGAGTCCGATTTGAATATCAATGCGGATATCACATCAAAAAACAAGGTCATATTGCCGAGAAATGCCGAATTTCGCCATCGTATCCTTCGGGCATACGATTATCGCTGCTGCGTCTGTGACATGGGCCTCCACCTCGGACTTGCCCCGGTCGGTGTCGAAGCAGCTCATATAAAATGGCACCAGGCCGGTGGCCCAGCCGAAGAGCCGAACGGGCTCTGCCTCTGCGCTCTCCACCACAAGCTGTTCGACCGCGGCGCGTGGGGTCTCTCGGAATCTCTCCAAATCATCGTTTCCGAAGAAACCAGCGGCACGGGCAAAGAGGAATGGCTCCTCCGTTTTCTTGGCAAGCAAATCCGTCTTCCCTCACGTGCCGAATACCGCCCCGCGGATTCCTTTCGACAATGGCACGTCAAAGAAGTCCTTCAGCACCCCTTTCAAGATCACAAGAATGTTGCTTGAATCAAGCAACACAGGTTGTATACTGTAGCATATTTATACAGGCACAATCGAGTATTTCGCCCGCGGCGAGTTCGCCACACCGGAGGAACACGAATGATCATCGCCTATAACAAGCTCGTCAGGGATCGCATCCCTGAAATCATTGAAAAGGACGGCAAAACCTGCGTCTGCCGCAAAATCACCAATCGCACTGAGCTCATTAAACTTCTGGAAGAGAAGCTTCTCGAAGAACTGGATGAGTTTCGAAGCGCTCACAACCGTGACGAACTGGCTGATATCCTCGAAGTCGTATTCGCACTTGCTGACAATCTCGATATTTCCATCGATTCCCTCCTCGAAACTCGCCAGACCAAGGCAGCAAAACGCGGTGGATTTACAAAGGGTTTGTTTCTCGAAACTGTTCAAGAATAATCCCCCTGTCAGCTTTTGAAGCCAATCTCTAGCCATAAACCATGATTCGGTTTTGAAACACGTAGAAACCCGGAACACACACCAAGTTATATTTTACCAGGTGTGTATCCCGGGTTTTTCCTGTTGGATGGCCTGGCCGGTATCAACCGGATAACGCAGGCGGCTCAGTGCCGCGGCTCATGATCTCGATATAGCCCGCGTAGCTGAACAGACGGTTGCGTTTCCGGTCGGTCAGCTCCCTGACGATGCCGAGTCGCACCAGATGGCCGAGCGCCTTGTTGACTGTCGCCGGGGTGATGCCGGTCTTCTCGACCAGCGAGCCTGAAGTGGCGATGGGATGCTCCATCAGGGCGCGGTGAATCCTCAGTGTGGAAGCCGCCGCCCGGCCAATGTCGCTGATCTTGTCGCGGTCCTGGTCCGACAGCTCGAGGAGCTGCCGGGCCGTTTCCACCGCCTGGGTGGCAGTGGCGATGACCGCCTCGGCGAAGAAATCGAGCCAGCTTTCCCAGTCGCCGGTCAGACGCACATTGTTGAGCAGCTCGTAGTAATACTGGCGGTGTGTCTTGAAATAGAGACTGAGGTAGAGCATCGGTTCCCGCAGCACCTTCTGCTCGCACAAAAGAAGCGTGATCAGCAGACGCCCCAGACGGCCATTCCCATCGAGGAACGGGTGGATCGTCTCGAACTGCACGTGGGCCAGCGCGGCTTTGAGCAGCACCGGGGTCGGCTCCGGCCGGTCATGAAGGAAGAGCTCGAGCTTGCCCATGCACTCCATCACTTCTTCGGCTGGAGGCGGAACGAAGGCTGCATTGCCCGGCCGGGTGCCGCCGATCCAGTTCTGGCTGTGCCGAAATTCGCCTGGAGCCTGGCTGCTTCCGCGCCCCCCGGTCAGCAGGAAGCCGTGGATCTCGCGAATCAACCGCAGCGACAGCGGCAGTCCATCCTCCAGCAGGCGCAAACCATGGTCGAGAGCAGCGACATAGTTGCTGACCTCCCGCACATCATCCAGCGGGACACCCGGCTCCCGATCCAGCTCGAACATCAACAGGTCCGACAGTGATGACTGGGTGCCCTCGATCATGCTGGAGAGCACCGCTTCCTTGCGGATGTACATGTAGAGGAATAATGACGTATCCGGCAGCAGCGTCGAGACGCTGTCCAGCCGACCGAGCGCCAGGAGTGCCTGGTCGAATTTGCCGCGAAGTTCCGGGGTCCAGTCGATGGGCGGATGCGGCGGCAACGGTGCTGGAATGAAGGCTCGGGCCTTCTCTCCCACCGTAGAAATGGTCACGTACCTGCCCTGAAGCTCTCGCTTCATCCTTCCTGCCTCAACCCTAAAATAAGACGTTTGTTTATTTTATCTTACCACTTTACCCTAAAATAATCAGCAGTGTATGGCTCAGGATTTTCTTTTTCCCCGGTGCCGGGGTTCGACGGATGTATGGATGAAGCGGGTTTTCCGTTTCGAATCATTCGCCGAAGGAGCCTGGAATGGGAGACCACAAGAGATATCCGTTGCGAAATGACTTCGTGTTCAAGCTGGTTTTCGGCAAGGAGGGCAATGAAGAGATTCTGGCGAAGCTGATCGATGCCCTGCTCCACTTCACCGGCGACCGGTGCATCGCGGATCTGACCCTGCTCAGTCCGCTGAATCTCAAGGAGTTTCATGGCGACAAGTTCACGATCGTCGACGTGAAGGCCACCGACCTGGCCGGCCGCCGGTTCACGATCGAAATGCAGGTCAGGGAACTGCCCAGCTTCGCGAAAAGAATGGCCTACTATCTCGCGTTGCTCTACACCGGCCAGCTTCTCGAAGGCGAGAGTTTCGAGAAACTCCATCCGTCCTACGGAATCGCGATTCTCGATTACGTGATGTTCGACGGCCTCGATCAATTTCAGTCGATATTTCAGTTTCAGGAACAAGCGACCGGCCTGGTTCTTCCGGATCTGATGGAACTGCATTTCATCGAGCTTCCGAAGTTCAAGACCAGGCCCCGGGGCTTGCAAACACGTCTGGAAAAATGGTTACATATCATCAGGTTCGCGGAGATGTATGAAAGCGCCAGGTCTCTGCCGGACGAACTACGAACCGACGAGATCTTCATCAGGGTTCTCGAGGAGCTGGAACACGTGAACGCCGACGAAAAGATGCGCGCCATTCTCGAACAGCGCGACAAAGAAGAACGCACCCGCCTCACCGAACTCAACGCCGCCCTGAAAAAGGGGCGAGAAGAGGGGCGACAAGAAGGCCGGGAAGAGGGTCGGGAAGAAGGCCGTGAAGGTGTTGCCAGAAAGATGCTGGGAATGGGACTCGAAACTTCTCTGATATCCCAAGCGACCGAGCTGTCTATCGAAGAAATCGAGAAAATCAGAGCAACGATCAAAACCGGCTGAACGTCGCTTTCTCGAACACTCAAAATATCCTGCAAAGCCGAGGACTTGCCGGCGCGCCTGAAAGACCGGATAATCCGGAACATATACCAGATTATTTTTTTAACCAGGTGTGTGTTACGGGATTTTTGGATTTTCAGGCAAACTTGGTTTTGACGTGGGTGAGAAAGTTTTTGAGGACGGGGGGGATGGCGTTGCTGGCAGGGTCGAGCTTGCCGGCGGTGACGGCCTTGATCAGGAGGGCGGTTTCCTCGCAGGGTTCGTCGATCAACTGGAGGATCGCGAAGAGCATCGCCTGCATCTTCGGGAAGCCGAAGGTTTCCATGAAGAAGCGGGTTTTCGCGCCAAACTCCTTGCTGGGGGGCAGGAGCACATCCTTACCTTTCGCAGGGCCGAGGGTGTTGATCTGGTCCATCACGAATTTCGGCCGCTGGCCGTAGGGGAGCTTTTTCAGCTCGGCGGGCAGGATGGGCGCGCCGATCAGGTAGTCCTGCTTGCCGTTGTCGTAGGGAAAGTCGAGCCGGTCGTCGATCGCCTGCGCCGGTAGGCCGCCGACGAACCGCACGGGCACGATGGGGATGTTCTTCTCGATCGGCATGTCCAGGAAGATCGAACTCATGCGGGTCACAGGCTGATCGGCCGTCAGACTTCGCGTGCCTTCGACATGCACCAGCAACGAAGCGTCACGCCGGTCCTCGCGTTTCAGCGAGTCTATCAGCCCCTGGGGGTTCTGCCGGTCGAAATACATCAACCGGAATGGATGATTGCCGCCAAGCGAGTCCTTCGCGAAATCGAGCAAGAAGGACAGCCAGGCATTGACGTGGTCGGGTTTGGCCACTGCCTGGATCGGCAGGCCGGTCAGGCCGTAGGCGATCGCCATGAACAAGGGCGACTCGAGGCCAATCTGGTGGTTGGCCAGGAAGACGACCGGCTGGCCCGCCACAGCGGCGAAGGCCGACGGGTTCTTGATCACCACCCGGCTGATGAACGTTCCGCACAGGGCACCGATCAGATCGTGGAAAAACCGGTGCGAGCCGGTCCGCTCGATCCAGCTGGAACGAAGCTTCTTCCAGTCGAGAGACGCGTCGGTCGAACCGTCTTCGGGAAGGATGTTGAGAGGGAGGTTCAGGCAGGAACCCGTTGTATCCTCGACGATATCTTTCGCCTGAAGCCGGGAATACCGGACCAGCCGCTCGATTCGGCTAACCGGTTCGTTCGGACGACCGCTTTCGGATACCGCCACCGGCGGGGGTGCGTGCTTTTCCGTCGCAGGTGTAGGTTTTGCAAGGGATGCCTTTTCCGCAAAATGAATCGAATTGGCGTCGACGCCGGCAATGACCCCGTAGATGTCGTCGCCGTCGCGCTCCGCATCGGCAAGACGGCGCAGGGCGATCATGCCGAGCCCTTCGCGATATCGGCCGGTTCCCGTTCCGGACGAGCCTTCCCGGGTGTCCAACCAGGCGCCGAGCGCATGAACGCCGTCGGCGCTGCCGGCGATGACGAGGTCGGCACGGCCGGCCAGCAACTCGTTCACGGCGGCGGCAACCCAGGCCATTGAGCCCGGGAGTGGAGATGTCTGCTCGATCGGGCATGTCTCGAACCCGTAATGGCTGGCAAATATCCCGGCCAGATTCTTCCCGGCTGCGCCGGCATCGGCCGTCCCATGTGTTTCGATGACGGCACGGACCCTGGAAGCAGGAATGATGCCCTTTCCGAAGCTTTTCACGTCTTCGAGGGCCCGCTTCGCCAGAAACAGGGAAACCGCCGACAGAACGGCAGGCACCTTGAGAACATCGGGGGGTACTTCGAACCCGTCAGCAGGCAGCCCCATCAGAAGGCCGCTCTTCATGACGAACCACTTGAGGCCCTTCAGATCCTGGGCCGTGAAAATCTCGCTGAACGGCCACTGGCCGCCGGACATGCCGGACATCAGCCCCTTCAGGCCCAGCAGCCCAGGCCAGAACGCCTTCGGGGAAACCGAGGCGGGAAAGAGCGGACTCCGCCCGACAACCGCCACCGGCAGGGGTTTTCCTGTATTTTTCGCCTTCTGCGACATCGATAACCACCCGAGTTCAAGTTCGTGAGCTTGTGGATAATACCTTAAACAGGTGGACTCTGAGAACGAAATTTACGAAGTTACGGGAATATCTTTCGCATACGGAGAAATCCAACGCTTCGGCGATCCGGTCGATCACGATCTGCCCCTGCGACAAGACTTTGGCCGATGATGTGCCGGGGCGAATCGCGATGCACCCGGCGTGACCCCAGAATACCCGATGGTTGTTGTATTTAGGGGAATGTTACAATGCTTTCAGCGCTTCTTGAGGAATGAAACACCATTTTTTTGCTGAGGCGGTTACGATGGGCAGAAAGCTGATTGAGATACAGAACCAGGTCAACAGGCCACTCGAGGATCTCGAGGAAAAAGCCTCGGGGGATTCGGCGGATTTTCTGACAAGCTGTGCGCTGTTGCTCGGCTACGTCAGGGCCAACAGGATCGATGACGCGCGCGATCTGCATGATGAACTCGTCACGTCCGAGACGGCGTCGCTGCAGATGACGACAGGAACGAGCAATCTTGCGGAAGCCCTGGAAGCCTTCAGGGCTTCTGGCGGGGAAGGCGGGAAGCCTCTGGCGATCGAACGCCTCGAGCAACTCGAGATATTGCGGGATGCCGTCACCAACCTCGAGAAAATCCTGGTCTGCCGGCAGAACCTCGAGTCAAAGCCCGACGATCCGTCACTTCAGTTCGATCTCGGAGTAGCGCTTTGCTGTACCGGAGACACGGCCAATCACGAAGACCGCTGGATATACACCGAACTGGGATGGTTCGATGAAGCGAACTATATTTTTACCAGCCTGCACGAGAAATACCCGGACCACGACGGTGTCAGCCGGGGCCTCGAAGTCGTGAGAAACGAACAGAGCCTGATCAGACGGCGTTCCCGCTGAGGTCCGCTCCTCTCACTCGAGCCTGATCGTCTCGCTCCGGATGATGCGGGCGCCGGCTTCGACGATCACGCGGATCTCGTCTCCGGTATCGGCATTGATCGACGGGGCAATCAGCTCGCCGGCAATGAACTGGCACGAAATCTTCCGAGAGCCGTTGACGACGATCGTTCCGGCACCGGTATACCTGATCTCGCCGACCTTCTGCCATTCGGCGTCGTTTTCGATGCAGTGTTTCAGCGCGCCCGACACCCGATATGTATTTCCTTCGCTATATTTTGCTTCGACGGAAATCTCGAGGGTCGGGAAAAATCTGTCGATCAGCTCGGATGCCGAGTAAACCGCGATGGGAAGGAGCACCTTCGCCTGCGGTTCAGCCATCTCGGCCGTCACGTTGCATTTCGGGCGCTCGAGGTTGACCTTCTTCGACTTGAACAGCACGACCGAGAACCAGGACCCGGTCGCCTTCGCGAGGGGCACCCAGCCCGCATCTTCGAACCAGCCGTAATAGACGCCGCCGGATTCTTTCAGATCAGAGAGCATGGGATTCGGATACGGGCGTTTGCTGTTGCGGGGGAACACCCACTTTTTGTAATCTGCCACCGTGTCGTTGCTGAAAAAGTGAGCATTGGTGAACACGGCTGCGCGCTTCATCAAATCTTCGGGTGAAAGACCGGGCGTGACGGGGAATTCCCTCGTCGGCCGGAAACCGGGATCTTTCCAGCCGTCCCCGATCACACGCCGGACCATCGCACCGTCGACGGCCTTTTCGACCGGTTCGAACAGTGAATGAGAAT
>JAGOCE010000147.1 GCA_017998915.1 Candidatus Ozemibacteraceae bacterium | reverse complement strand
CGACAGCGGGGGCGGGAGGTTCGCTCAGGTGTTCCGGAGGAAGAGGGGCGGTGGTTGCGGGGGCGGACGTATTCTGCCGTCGGAGGGATTCGAACTGAAGCTTCGTGAACTCGAGAAACTCCTGGAGATCGTCCGCGTCGAACCGGATGAAATTGAGCTGCCATGGCGCCTTCAAATCGGGCTTGTAAAACGTGAACTCCCATGCCACCGGCATACGAGGGTGGAAGGTGAGGAAATATACCACAAAGTATCGTTGCGTCGAGCCGAGCGGCCTGTATCCGATGAACTCGTGGCCGGTCGGGGTTCCAAGCTTCGTCTTGAGATTCGTCACGTCGATGACGAACGCGTCCTGCGCCTGCTGGTTGAGGGGGAATATCGTGAAAAGTCCTTTCATCGAGGTCTGAACGTCGAGTGTCTCGAACTTCGAAAAAAAATCATTGGCGATGGCGCAAACTTCGCTCACGGCGGGGGTGGTCGTGGTGGAGAGGGGCGTCTGCCCATGAACGCAGGACGTGGAGGAAAGCAACAGTATCGCGACCAGCAAGTGAATATATTTCATGATATTTCAACACCTCCGACGAATGTTCGCGCAGCCCGAACGGTTCTCAGTTCGCGCCGATCGATCTTGAACGGGTCGCACGACAGACAAACGAAATCGGCCCTGAACCTCGTGCGGATTCGCCCGCGATCGGGGTGGGGGACTGCGAACGCATGAGGTTCGACGATGAAGGCATGCAAGGCTTCATTCAGCGTCACACGCTCTTCAGCAACGGGGTGGTTGAGAAAACCGTGTATGCCGAGGAAGGGATCGACGGGAGTGACGGGGCTGTCGGAGCCTCCCGCGATTCGAAGCCCGGCCTTGAGAACGGACCGGAACGGATTCGTCATCCGGTGCCGGTCACCGAGCCGAAGGGCATACATCCCGTCGCTGCCACCCCACAGAACTTCGAAGGCCGGCTGCATCGAGATCACCAGACCGGCTTCCTTTGCACGGCGGATCGTTTCAGGATCCGGAAGTTCGAAATGCTCGATTCTATGTGGAACGGGAGGCGGTGTCGATCGATCGCGCAAGGCCAGATGGGCATTGACGAACGACGCAATCGCACGATCGCCGATCGCATGCATCGCGAGCTGTAAACGATGCTTCGAGCAGGTTTCGATGAGCGACGCGATATTCGCGGCATCGCGGTAGATGACGCCGCTTGTCGACGGATCGTCGGCGTAGGGTGCCGACAGGGCGGCCGTACGGGAACCAAACGAGCCGTCGATGAACAGGCAGCCGCCAAGTCGAGGCCAGCCGCGTTCCAGCGCAAGCGAGGGGTCTTCCGACTGATGATACGTATGGCCGTGAAATCCCGGCGTGGCGAGGAAGTCGGCGATCATCGCCACGTCCTCCTTCGATGCGCTCCAGCCGCCTTCAAGCGCATGAACGGAGGTGACGCCGGCAGACAGGCAGTGGCGTCGCGCCTTTTCCAGGGCCCTCACTTTCATCGAACCGGGGAGAGCGCCGACGACGAGCGTGGCGAGACGATTGTAGGCATCCTTGATGAATCGGTCGTTTTCAGGAACGAAGTTGGCATCGATATTCCGGGCCCATTCGACCGTAGCGGAACTGGGGATGGCCGAATGCAGGTCGATGCGTGACAACCAGAGTTTGCGCGGGCCGACGACTCGGTCGAGTTCGGCAATCGTGGGAAGCCGGCCTTCCTTCAATTGCGTTTCGTCGAGATTCCAGCCGAAGATCCAGTCGTGACCGTCGGTTCTTGCGAACCCGGCGAGTGCGTCGAAGACGTCCTGGAGGGACCTGCATGCATCGAAACAGCACCCCATCAACGTCAGGCCGGTTTGCATGAAGTGCACGTGAGCGTCTGCGAATGCCGGCAGAACCGTCGCGCCGCCGAGATCGAACCGTTCGAGAGAGACGTATGCCTGGTTTGCATCCAGACCGGTTCCGATCTCGACGAACATGCCCTCGTCGACGACGAACGAATCGAACGAGGTCTTTGCGTAGTCGGGGCCGTCACGGCCGTCGCAACGAAAGAACAGGCGAGGGGACGGGCTCATCGAGTGGTCAGAAGAAAATGTCATCCCAGGCGGTTTTCAGGCGCCAAAGCGCCGAGAAGATCCATTGGATGGGCGGCCAGAGCAGGCCAATGATAACGCCGAGCAACCGCGACAGCCTGGTGACGCGCATCAGCCACCAGACGACGATGAACGCCCCGGCAACGGCACCTGCGAGACTCGTGTAAAAGAGCCACACACCGTGTTTTCCGGCGGGACGGCACACAGGATCGAGTTTGCACGGCCCCGTCTCGTTACCGAGCACGCGGCAGGCAATCTGCGCGGGAACAGCTCTTGATACGGGACGAGTCACGCATTCCCGATTCAGATGATCGAGTCTGACCATGGGAAAACTATACCAACAACACCGCCAAGAAGCAAACACCGCGATTGTTCCCGAAAAAGTACCGGGCCTGGCTTCCGAAAAGGGAACCAGGCCCGGTGAATCGGTCTTTGCGATCAGAACGGGCTGGGCATGAGGGTGTCTTTCATCATTTCTTCCGTCTTGGCATCCTGTTTCCAGGCGTTGTCAAACAACATGAACCAGAGTCCCGGATCGACGTCGCGAAGGTTTTTTCCGCTATCCGTCCAGTTCCCCAGCACGCCTTTCTTGTTCACGAATTTCAGGCTCGGAATGGTGATGTTCTTTTCGTTCGCGGGAACGAGGACCGTCTGCGTCGGGCGCTCTTCCGAGAGATTGATGCCCCAGGTCAGGGCCCCAGCCTTCAATTGTCCAAGCACCTTGTAGACCTGATCCTGTTCAGCCCCGAAGGTGAGACAGGAACCGTCGACCGTCACGACGTCGACCAGGTCGCTCGGAGGGGCGATCTGCAGGTCGCCGTCGAAGATTGGCGTGTAGCGCGTCAGTGAAATCGATTTACCGGTCTGGGGCTTGATGGTCACCGTGACCTTGAAGCGGTAATCCTCGTTGCGGAAATTCTTCGTTTCATACAACGCCTTCAGCGGGAACAGGAACCGGGTCACCTCCCTGCCGCTCTTGTCCGACCACATTTTGTTGCCGCCCTTGTTGAAAACGGCGTATTCGACGGTGAGTCCCTTCACCTGCGCCCATTTGTCGTGCGAGATCTGCTGCTCCGGGACGACGGAAATATCGACGGTGTCGATACCGAGAGCATCGGGGTCGCCGATCGGGGGAACCATGAAGTAGGCGCTTTCCCAGTTGCCCGGGGCGAGGGTGGTGATGCAGGCGTCCTGAATATCTTTCGAATACTCGCCGATGCCCAGCAGACCGCCGTAAGCAGCCGTTCTGTCGACGATCGCCTGCCTGTCGAACGTATAGGTGACGGTGCCCTTTTTCACGTATTTCGCATCCTTCATGGCATACGAACTCTTGAAATTGAACTTGGCGGCGCCGAGCAGGAGATACGCGGTTTCGCCGATTCCCTTCAGGGCGGAAACGACGGGCGAGGCTTTTTCTTCCGTCACTTCCTTCACGGAGGCGGGCGTGATCGCTGCCGGCGGTTTGAGTTGCTCGAACAGTTCCTTGGTGATGAGCGGCAGAATCGAGCCCATCATGTCGTCGATCTGTTCGGGCGTGATCGATTCATTCGCGAGTGACGTGATCTTGATCATCCCGTTGCTCAGCATCTCGTCGCGGATCTTCGAAATGTCGGCCCCGATGCCGCGACTGCAGACGATATTGCCGACTTCCGCGTTCAACTGGGCGTTGGTGCTGAAATGCTTGTAGCAGGAATCCCAGTTCACCTCGACCTTGAAGCCGCCCTTGGGGGTCATTCCCTGGAACGTGTATGTGATCAGGACGGGAAGACCGCCGCGCTTGCGGCAGAGAGCTTCCATGGCGTCGGCGCCGAGGGTTTTCAGCTTGAGCATGAAGGGATACTGCTGGGTCCCGAAGATCGGGCCGACGCCTTCCCTGGGCGGGGCCTGACCGATCATATCGCCGCCGAGATCATATACGGTGACGAGAGCGCTCTTGAGCTGGAGCGGTGACAGCTTGATCTTCTTCGAGGGGTCGGTCAGCTTGACGGCGTCTTTGATCTTGGCCAGGAGCTTATCGACGGTCTGACCGGTGACGCCCATCACCATGGACATCTGGAGAATCGCGCCCTGAACGAGCTTGTCATCTTCATTTTTCCTCTGGTATTTCAGGAGACTGAAAACGGGGAGCCGCTTGCTGCCGCTCGTCTGCCAGGCGACGATGGGACGCACGGGAATGTAGTAGAACTGCTCCTCGAGCCGGCCGTCGCGGATGATCGTGAACGTTTCGTCGCCGGCTTCGGTCGGCACGGTCACGACATACTGGTCGGAAGCCGCCAGGCTGGGCACCTGGCCGGCCGCAGGGTGCAGGAACGTGAGAAACGCGATCAACAACATGGCACAGAGAAACGAACGCTGAATACTCATATACGCCTCGCTTTATAATATATAATCATATACTATCGGAACGTTCGGAAATGGGAAGGCGGTTCGTTACGGCATCGGCTCGAGCGACTCCGCAGCGGGTTTCTCCTGCCAGTCGGAATCGAACAGCATGATGTCGAGATCGGGATACCGGTCATGCAGTTCCTTGTTATTGAAGCGCCAGTCGATTTTTTTCCCTTTTTTGGAAAAGAACTGCATGCCCGTGAGCTTCACCTCGCGGGCGTCCCTGGGGATGAGAAAACCCTGGGTTGGAAGGTTTTCCGTGAGTTTGAAGGGAATTCCATACTGGTTTGCCTTCAAGGTGCCTTTCACGAAGAAAATTTCATCATCCTGCGGCCCGAAACTGACACACTCGGCCGATATCGAGACGGGTTGCAGAAGTTCCGTGGGCGGTGCCATCGCGAGATCGCCATCGAACATCGGCAGTTCGCTCGTGACTTTGATCGATGCCCCAGCGACAGGAATGACTTCGAGTTGGATACGGAACTTGAATTTCGTCGAATCTTTTTTATAGTCAGGTGAATCGTATATCGACTTGAGCGGAAACAGGAACGTCAGGCACTCGTTTCCGGACTTGTCCTGCCAGAATCCGGTGGTGGCCTTGAAAATCGCCGCCTCCATCTTCATGCCGGAAATCGCGACGTCGTCACAGGTCGCCAGTACCGAGAGATTGAGTTGCTTGAATCCCAGTTTCGCCGGGTCGCCGACCGGGGGCAGCATGAAATAGGCGGCTTCCCAGTTCCCCGGGGGGAGCACCGTGATGCAGGTATCCCGGATTTTCTTGTCGAACGATCCGATGCCGATCGGGCCGCCGAACGATGTTTTTCGCTCGACGATCGCTTGCCGGTCGAACGTGTAGGTCATGGTGCCTTTTCTGACGAGTTTCACGTCTTTGAGGGCGAAGCTCGCGCCGACCTTGAAATCGGTGCTCAGGATGACATCCACGACCTTCATCAAGGTTCCGACGCCCGGAACCGCCGCCGCCACCGCGGTCGAGGCGGCTTCACCGGCGGCGCCGGCGGCAGCCGTCGTTGCACCCGATGAAGCCGAAGACTTCTTCGTCCCGCCGTCGACGACCCCGGGAGAGGCTTCCTTCGCGCCCTCAGGGGGGGCGATCTCCTTCGCCGAGGCCGGGGGAATCGCGGCAGGTGCCTTGATGCCGTCGAACAGTTCCTTGGTGATCATTTGGAGAATCGGCGTCATCGCGGCATCGAGACGTTCAGGGGTCATGGCTTCATTGGAGAGAGACGTGACCTTGATCATGCCGTTGGAAATCATCTTCTCGCGAATCGTCGAGAGGTCGGCGCCGAGGTTGGCCCCGAGCATCTTGTACCCGACGTTCGCCCTCAGCTTCGCGTCGGCGCTGAAGTGTTTGAAGCAGGCGTCCCAGTTCACCTCGACCTTGAACCCGCCCGGTTCGGTCATGCCGAGGAACGTGTAGGTGACGATGACCGGCACGCCGCCGCGACCGGAGCACAGGGCCTCGAGCGTGTCGGCGCCGAGGTCGGTCAGATGCAGCTGGAAGGGATACTGCTGGTTGCCGAAGATCGGGGCGATCCCTTCCTTGATCGGGGCTGAATCCATCATTTTTCCGCCCAGATCGTACATCGAGATCGCCGCGCTTTTCATCGGAATGGGGGAGAGGCGATGCTTTTTTTCCTTGTCGGCAAGCGGGAATCTGCCACGGATCTTATCGAGAAGGGCCGTTTCCGTCTTTTCCGAGATACCCATCTGGACGGAGAATTGGAGAACGCCGCCCTGCACGAGCTTCGATTCTTCGGATTTTCGCTGGTAGGTGAGGAGCTGAAACACCGGAACCGACTTGCCGTTCCTCGTTTCGACCGCCACGTGAGGCCGGGCCGGAACGAAGTAAAACTGCTCTTCGATCCTGCCGTCTCGGATGACCGTGAAGGTCTCGTTGCCAAATTCTGTATGAACAGTTATATAACATGTGTCGGATGGCGCGAGACTCGGGGCCTGTGCGAAAGACACGATTGGGAACAGAATGCTCAGGGCGACGAAGAACAGAGCGTTTTTCAGCCTTTGAAGCGGCATATGAAACCTCCGGCAGGATGTATACCCTCTGGTGCATGACGATATCACGACAATACATACCGTGCAATGACAAGGATTCAGCACAATGCCTCGCGAGATATCGGCTGCATCATCCAAACCGGGATTATTGATTCCTGCATACGATTCCCCAATGGTGCGTTTTCGTTCGTGCCGAACTTGTCGAAGCACACATGCTCTCGCCTTTCGACACACTCGGGAGAAACGGGCTGATACCATCATTTAAGGCTCATGAAAGGCTTGTTCCCGCCGGAAAATTATCGGGTCGTCCCATTGAACACCTGTGGTATACTTCCGCGAACCTGTGGACCGCCCTGCCGCGGATGGTATTTGCGGGGCTGCTCGCACAGCCGTTTCCAGAGGCACATTCCAAGAGAAGGAAGCACTGATCTATGGATTCGACCCACGAGAAGAAACTGACCCCCGAAGAACTCGAAATGAACTGGTACAAGAACGTGTATCAGGGCGACGACATGCCGCAGCTGACCCTGCGTGCCATCATCATGGGCTCGCTGCTGGGCGGGTTCATGTCGCTGTCGAACCTGTACGTCGGTCTCAAGACCGGCTGGGGGCTCGGCGTCGCCATCACGGCGTGCATTCTCAGCTTCGCGATCTACAAGACGCTCAGAACGCTGTTCCCGAGATGGTTCCCGACCGACATGTCGATTCTCGAAAACAACTGCATGCAGTCGACGGCCAGTTCCGCGGGCTACTCGACGGGCGGCACGATGTGCTCGGCGATCGCCGCGTATCTTCTCGTGACGGGCACCCACATGTCCTGGCCGATTCTCGCCGCATGGACGTTCTGTCTCGCGGCGCTGGGCGTGTTCATGGCGATTCCGATGAAGCGCCAGATGATCAACATCGAACAGCTCAAGTTTCCGAGCGGCATCGCCGCCGCCGAAACCCTGAAAAGCCTTCATGCAGCCGGTCAGGACGCGGTCGACAAGGCCCGTTCGCTCGGCATCGCCGGCCTGTTCGGCGGCGTGATCGCCTGGTTCCGCGACGCCGCGCTTCCTGCGTCGATGGCGATTCCGAGCCATGCGCATATCCCCGGCACGCTTCTCGGCCTGCCGCTCATCCGCTGGACGATCGGGTTCGAGATGAGCGCGATCATGATCGCCGCCGGTTCGATCATGGGCTGGAAAATCGCCTGGTCGCTCCTCGGGAGCGCCGTGATCAATTACGGATTCCTCGCCCCGGCCATGGTCAATGCTGGCGCGATCGAAACAGTGAACACCAGCCTGCCGGCCCTGATGCCGGCGCTGCTCGGAAAAGGCTGGCAGATCGTCGCCGCCCTTCCCATGATCGGCGAAGCGATCAACGGCGGCATCACCGCTTTCTGGATGCCCTTCCAGGACCTCTACGACATTCTTTCCCTCAAGCAGGCCGGCTTCATGGCGCTGGCAAACCAGACCCTCGTGCCCATGCTCGCATCGGCCGAGGGCGGCGACGCCGCGATCAAGCTCGGATACCGTTCGATCGTGAGCTGGAGCACCTGGACTGGCGCCTCGATCATGGTCGCGTCGGGCCTTCTTGCGTTCGCGCTCCAGTGGAAAACCGTTCTTCGCGCCTTCAGCGGCTTGTTCGATGTGTTCTCCCCGAAGAAATCGTCAGGAGACGATCCTCTTGCCGCCATCGAGGTTCCGTCCTCCTGGTTCGTCAGCGGCATGGTTCTTTCAGGTCTCGGCTGTATGGCTGTTCTCCATTTTGCCTTCGATACCACCTGGTCGATGGGCTTCATCGCCGTCCTTTGCACGTTCTTCCTCTCGATCGTCGCCTGCCGCGCGACGGGTGAATCCGACATGACCCCCGTCGGCGCCATGGGCAAGATCACCCAGCTCGTCTTCGGCGTGCTCGCCCCCTCGAATCTCGTCACGAACCTGATGACCGCCAGCGTCACCGCCGGCGCCGCCGGCTCGTCGGCCGACCTGCTCACCGACCTCAAGAGCGGCTATCTTCTCGGCGCCAACCCGCGCCGCCAATTCATCGCCCAGTTCCTTGGCATTTTCGCAGGCACCCTCGTCGTCGTTCCGGCCTTCTACCTGCTCGTGCCAGATGCGAGCATTCTCGGCACAGACAAATGGCCGGCCCCGTCAGCCCAGGTCTGGGCCGCCGTCGCTCGCCTCCTCGGAAGCGGCCTCGGCGCGCTGCATGAAACCGCCCGCTGGGGCATGCTTGCCGGGTGTCTCATCGGCGTGGGTCTCGTGCTTCTCACCGAATACGCCCCGAAGAAACTCAAACCCTTCGTTCCGTCAGCGACGGGCGTCGGGCTGGCGATGGTCATCCCGTTCTTCAACTCGCTCTCCATGTTCATCGGCGCCGTGATTGCCCTGGTCCTAGAGAAGCGCGCCCCGGCTTTCGCCGAGAAATACATCATCCCCGTCGCATCGGGTATCATCGCCGGCGAATCCATCATGGGAATCGTCGTGGCACTCCTCACCGCTTCCGGCGCCATGGCATGGATCGCGAACGTGCTCTAGGCGTTCCGCCCAAGGTTCTATATCAGATAGATTTCAAACAAGGAGAAGAATGATGCGTATTCTGTTGACTCTCGCGTTGATGCTCGCGCCGTTCGCCCTTTTCGCGGCCGAAGCGACTTTTGAACCGCTGCCGGGCGATGCTCGCAGCCGGTATCTGTTCGACCTCAAACGCTTCTATGCCGACGAAGCTGCCTGGAAGGCCGAGATGGAAAAAGCCCGCGCCGCTGCGGCAACACTCGAAGGATTCAAGGGAAAGGTGCTCTCGGATGCGAAAACCCTCTTCCAGACGATGGAAGCCAAGCGTGCTCTCCAGGACATCCAGGACGCGCTCGGCGCCTATGCCGGTTTCAAACGCGCCATCAACACGGCTGACCGCACC
>JAGOCE010000146.1 GCA_017998915.1 Candidatus Ozemibacteraceae bacterium | reverse complement strand
GTTACTATGCCTACACTCTCACGGGGCCGACGACCGATGGCCATCTGTTTGATCCCAAACGGCTGATTTCCGATCCCTACGCGTTCGCGAACGTCGATCACGACGGGAAGAGCATCGTCGTTGGGCCGCAAATGCACAAATTCACCTGGACCGACCAGGGGTTCAAGACGCCCGCCGCGAAAGATATCATTATCTATGAAATGCACGTGAAGGATCTGACGGCTCATTCCTCTTCCGGGGTCGAAGGGGAGAAGCGCGGAACCTACCTTGGCATGCTCGAAGGCCGCGGTACCGACTACGTGCTCGGTCATCTCCAGGATCTCGGTGTGAACGCCGTCGAACTGCTTCCCTGCCAGGAATTCGACAACAACTTCGCCAGTCATCCGAACCATTGGGGCTATATGACCAGCCACTTTTTCGCACCCGAATGCGCTTACGCCACCGGCAAGGACGGCGAGGGCATCCGCGAGTTCAAGCAGATGGTGAATGGGCTCCACAAGGCCGGCATCGCCGTCATCATGGACGTCGTTTACAACCACACTGCAGAGGGCAACGAGAAGGGGATTCCCTTCCTGTTCAAGGGGCTCGACAATCCCGGCTACTACCGGCTGTGTGACGACAAGCGGTTCTACTGGAACGGTACCGGCTGCGGGAACGAGTTTCGCTCCGACAACCCGATGACCCGCAAATACATTCTCGACAGCCTCAAATACTGGATGCGCGAATACCACGTCGATGGCTTCCGGTTCGATCTCGGCACGATTCTCGACAAGGAGACGATGTCGGCGATCATGAACGAGCTGCCCGAGTCGGCGATCATCGTCGCCGAGCCATGGGCTGCCGACTGGAAGCGCAACCAGTGGGGCAAGAGCGACTTCCGCAACACGAAACTCGGCAAGTGGAACGACGACTTTCGCGAGCAGATCCGCGCCTTCATCAGCGGAAACGGCGATCGCAACTCGGTCATGACCGTGCTCGCCGGTTCCTGCTTCTGGTGGACCGCCAAACCTACCGAGAGCGTGAACTACATCGAGTGCCACGACGGCGCCGTGCTTTCCGACCTGCTGAAAATGGACAAGGACCGCTTCCGACTTGGCGCCGTCGCCCTGCTGACTGCCCAGGGCATCCCGATGATCCACCAGGGCCAGGAGTTCATGCGCTCCAAGAAGGGCAACGACAACTCTTACGACCAGGACAACGAGATCAACTGGATCAACTGGGGCGACAAGAAGAAGAACGCCGACATTTACGAGTTCTACAAGGGTCTGATCGGCCTGCGCATGAAATACGAGAACTTCCGCCATGCCGTCGCCCTCAACAACCAGAACATCGAGTGGCTCCAGCCCGCCAACAGCCGCGGTCTCGGCTACCTGCTGAAGGGCAAGAACGACCTGCTGGTGCTGTTCAATACCGACCCCGGCGAATGGATCACCTTCAACCTTCCCGGCGCTGACGACTGGACCGTCATCTGCGACGGCGAAAAAGTGAACGACAAAGGCCTCTACACCGCCAAGGGCACCTACAACGTCCCCTCCCGCAAGGCCATCATCCTCAAAAAATCCCGCTGATTCATTCGTCCCCGTCGATCAACACCGGCCGGTATCATCGAGATGCCGGCCGGCACGCTGTCTGGGTTGGGGGAACGTGCTTGCATACGACGGGGTGATGTAGTACGGTATTTTCTTATGGAAAAGATGAGATGTGTGAATTTGAGACGCGGCCAGGGATTGTTTCTTCTGCTGCTGATGATCGTCGGAGGGGTTGGGCTCTGGTTCGGATACCATCGGTACCAGGAGCGATATTATATCAACCTCTTTGACGGGGAGATGGTGCGGTGTATCGATGTTCCTCCATTCGGGGTCAGGCTGACGACGGCCGACGACGAGCTGAGGGGCCACGCCGAGCTTCGACTCGAGGCGGCGCCCGAACAGGCGTGCAGTTTCTTTGGCTCCATCGCGGCCCGGCGGGGGTTCATCTTCCGCAGGAAAGACGACAAAATCGAGATTGAAGTGCGGCCGTCCTATGTCGTGAAAGGCATCATCAAGGAAGACCGACTCACCCTGAACTGGAAGCCGATTCTGGACAGCGCCCGGCTGAGGCGCAAGGCGAAACTCGAAGCCGCAGGCCGGCTTCCGAAGGACGAGATCGCTTCAACAACGGTTGGAAAATAGCCGCTTTCGTACGTTTCTACGCACGCCGACGCATGGCATAAACCGTGAATGTCATGCGTCGTTGTCGCGATGAATCGGCGCTTTTCCCGATAGAGAATGGCGTCTATCCTTCCATAACGCCTGAAGACTCGCGCCGATGCGATCCAGGCAGGCGGCTCCGAGGAACGACCCTCATTCGACAACCCGCGAGGAACAGAATTTGTCCCAGAGCGTCTCTTTCGTTCCCACGAAGATCGCGAGACCGCCGATGCCAAAGGGGAGAAGCGTGAGCACGAAGATCGCCGCCCGCTTGAACGCCTCGGGAAACGTCGGCGGCTGGCCGCTTGACATGATGACCGCCGAGTGGCCCGCGATCTGACCGGGGGATGCCCCCTTCAGACCCCAGAATAGTGTAAAATATAGAATAAAAGGGATGATCGGTATCCGGACATTCAGATCGATGGCCCACTCGAGTGTACCGGAGATGCGCCGGTAGTTGCTGCTCTCGTAGTCGTAGGTATACCGTTTCTGGTCGTCACTCTCGAGCTGGTTGAAGGCTTGTGATTCGATCGATTTCGCGCCATATACGATCCGGTGGACAGGCCACCAGCCTACCTGGAGGATGACTGCCAGGAACGTGAGAATCATCATGTCGATGATGAAGCATTTCATTCGAACCCGGAGAGAGGCATCGGTGAGCGTTTTGCCCTTTCCCTGTTCGAGAATGGTTTTTTGGCCGAACGTCTGGACCAGTTTCGTCTGGACCTGGCCAATGTTCTGGCCGATCTGCTTTTGCACTTTGCCGAGATTGTCACCCCAGTTCTTTTCCTGGAGGAACTTCACGATAGATTTCTGCCACTCCGCCGTCGAGGCGGCGATGCCCGATGATTCGGTGCGGCCCGCAACGACTTTCTCGACCAGCTCGAGCAGGTGCGTCGGCAGGGTCGTGAGTTTCTGCTTCTCGAGTGGCACGGAATAGACCGTGACCGGATTCGGAATGCCCTTCAACGTTTGCGGGCCGAGTTTCTCGACGGCGATCTCGTTCTTGTCCATCAGCATGTAGGTGATCTCGCTGATGCCGATCGAACCGCCTGGGAAGCAGGGGAGGCCTTCAATTCGGGCCGTCACGTTCACGGCGTCGCCGAAAATATCGTTTCCCTCGATCGAGACGTCGCCGGAGTGAACGACGACACGAAGGTTGAGTTTCTGTGTCTCGTTTTTCTGTCGGGCGTTGTATTCCCTCAGAAGCAGCTGGATGATGATGCTGCAGATCACCGCGTCGGTGGCGCTGACGAAGGTGCAGAGAAACGCGTCGCCGATCGACTTGATCACCTTTCCCCCGTAAAACTCGATGACCGGCACCATCAGCTGGTTGTGGCGCCTGATCAGGGAGATGATCTCGTTGCGGGAACTGGTTGCCGCTGTCGTCGAATACCCCTGGATGTCCGTCATCATGATGGACAGATTCTGTGATTTAATATCTTTACCCATAGAATTCTTTCCCCCGGGATACGGCTTCTCTTTGGGATGATACTCCTTCGGCAGAAGGGGGTCAACCGCCGGCCGAGGTGTACCCCGCAAGTGACCGGCGCCAAAAAAGAATGGAAGCGGCGAGGAGCGTGACGGTCACCGCGCAGCCGAGGAGAATCACGGCAGGCGATTCCCCTGCGGAAAGCGCCCGGGCCGGCACCGTCGTCACAAAGGCGATCGGCAGGACGACGTGGAAAATCCAGCGGGCGGCACGGGGATAGATGTCGGCGGGGTAGCGGCAGAGACTGAAGACGCTCCAGAGCAGTTCGGACATATTCTGGATTTTCTCGATGCGGACGGCAAGGCTCATGAGGAAAAGGAACAGGCAATAGATCAGGCTCATGCTGCAGAGCATGGCCACGAGAAACAGGACCGCCCGGGAGAGGGTGACGAGGATACGGCCGCTCGCAATGAGCCACAAAAGCAGGGCTTGGGCTGCGAAGAAGCTGCCGAACTCCTCGAACGAAAGACCCCGAAACGAGAGAAGGGCTTGGGACGAGACGGGTTTCGTCAGCACGAGATCGAGCTGACCTGTGTTCACGAGGCGGCCGATCGCGTCGAGGTTGGGAAACAGCAGGATGAAATGCAGCGAGAAGATCGTCATGAAGACGGCGTAGAACGTGAGCATCCGCGGCATGTCCCAGTCGGCGATCGTGTCGGCGACCGTGAAGAACAGGCAATACTGCAGGAGACCGAACAGGAAATCGAGGCCATTGGCAACGATGCCGAACGCGAAGCTGGTGCGGTATTCGAGCGCTTGTACGAGGTGCGCTTTCCAGAACTGGAGGATGATGCCGACGTGTCGACGCATACGCTCTCAGCCCCCGTAGGCAGTGTAGCTTCTCAACCCGCGCCGCCAGAGATGTCGTCCGGCGACCAGGAACAGGAGAATCCAGAATGTTGCGATCAGAATGCCCTTCAGGGCATCGGACGGATCGAGACCGCCGCGGAGGATCTCGATCGGAAAACTGAGTGAGTATCGGTAGGGGAGAAGCTCAGCGAGCGCCCTCACCGGTGCGGGGAACGTCTCGACCGGGACGATCATGCCGCCCATCAGGGCCCAGATGCCCTGGTTCAGGACCAGGTTGAGCGTCTCGACATGCTCGATCCAGAACCCGGTCATCGCGAGGGTGGTGGACTGGACGAACCGCAGGGCGGCCGCGAGCATCAATACGCAGATGATGCCGGCCAGTTTCGCCGGCCCGAGATCGACCGCGGGGAGGCGGTCTCTGAGCAGGAATACCAAGCCGGCGAGGGGGGTGAGCAGGATCGACATCTGGATTGCCTTGTGCGTGACGTTTTCCAGGACGTGCAACCAGAGCGGGTGGATCGGCTTGAGCAGGGAGCGGCTGAGAGAACCGTCGCGAACCTGTTCAGGGAAGGTGTGGACCGTCCAGCAGTCGGTCAGGTTCATCACGAACGGCATTGAAAGATAATACAGCAAATAGTCGCCGTCGGTGTAGGCCGAGCCGGCCGTTTTCCCAACCGAAAGCCATGCCATCACCAGAACGCTCGGCATCAGCAGCATCTGGAAACCCCAGATGAGCATCATGCCACGGTATGCCAGCGCCATTTGGAGATAGGAGGCGGCGAGTTGGCGCGAAACGGCTGCCCAGTGCCGGACGTCGTCTCGGGGATTCATGCGCGGAAGCGAGGTGGAGCTGATTTCGACCGTAAAGACCGAACCGGTCTAGTTCGATTCTGCGGGATGGTCGTGTGCGTCCCCGTGATCGTGTTCATGCGGGGCTTTCGCGGGGTGATTCGGGCAGATATGCTTCGCGAATGCCTCCTGCCATTTTTTGCTCCGCTCCTGGATTTCGGTGCACTGGGCCGGGGTGAGCTTCTTCTCGATGATCTCGCGGCATTTCACGATGTAGGTGCGCAGATCGTCCGTGAACGCGAGTGAGATGGCGTTGGTCATCCAGAAATAGGCTTCAGCCGGGGCCTGGGCGAAGCCCTTCCCGTCGGAATACATTCCACCGAGTATGAACTGGGCCATCGGATCGCCGTCCTCTGCCAGCTCGAGCAGGATTTTCCCAGCCGTGGCGTAATCGCCCTTCCGATGAGCCGCAACCCCTTCCTCGAGCGTTGCCCCGAATACCGTTGGGCAGGCCACCAACAAACAAACAACCACAATCATCAGCTTCTTCATCACGCACCTCCTGAGGATTCAGGGAGTATACAGCATTTCAGGCCTGGTTGATCGAACTTCGCCTGATTTCACCGGAGCGAAAGCGGCTTGAGCCGGGCAGAGCTGTCAGGAAAAAAGAGGGGAAATCGCTTCTTCGAGAGGAGGTTCCTGGATCGTGAGGTCGCTGACGAGACCGGTGGAGTAGAGGTCCGCGGCGATCGCGGGGGCCCGATCTCGAGGGACGATGAGGGTGAACCGAGGGCCTTCAGTGGATAGGAGTCTCCCATACTGGTCGGGGAGAAAGCCGGCGGGGACGGCCTCGAAGGTGACCTCGAGGATGCGATCGGCACGGGTTTTCTTGGAGAGGTCGGCCAGGGAGCCGTCAAAGACCTTGGCACCGCGGTTGATGACGATGACGCGCCGGGCGAGGGCCGCCACATCCTCCATGTAATGCGAGGTGAGCAGGATCGTCGGGCGGAAGCGCGCGTGATACTCGAGAAGAAACGACCTGATGCGCTTCTGCATCAGGATGTCGAGGCCGATCGTCGGCTCATCGAGGAACAGGATGCCTGGCCGGTGTAGAAGGGAAACGGCAAGCTCGCACCGCATGCGCTGGCCGAGCGACAATTTGCGCGCCTGGACCTCGAGGCAGTCGCGGATGCCGAGCATCTCGACGAGCTCTTCGCGCCTCTCGCCGAACTCCGAAGCGGTGAGCCCATACAACTCGCGGTGGATCGCCAGCGTCTCGGCGGGCGGGAGGTCCCACCAGAGGTTCTGCTTTTGTCCCATAACGAGAGATATTTTTTGCAGGAATGCGTGCTCACGGCGGAACGGGTCGAAGCCCAGCACACGGACCGCGCCGCCGGTCGGAGGAATCAGCCCTGACAGCATCTTCAGCGTCGTCGTTTTTCCGGCTCCGTTCGGGCCGAGAAAACCGACGATCTCACCGGGCTCGATCAGCATTTCGAGCCCACATACGGCATCGATCGTCTCGACGCGGGGCCGGAAAAAAGAGGCGATGCTGGCTTTCAGGCCTTCGGCCTTCAGCCTGACCTCGAAACTCCGGCACAGCCCGCGGGCCTCGATGCACAGGGGGGGTGCTTGATCCTGCATGCCGGCATGATGCGGCGATTTCACCGGCCTGTCAAGCGGGATATCATTCGGACTTCTTCCCGCCGTCGGGATCGTTCGGCTTTTCCGAATCGAGTTTCGCCGCCATCCGCTTGAGGGCGGAGGTGGGAAGCGGGGGCGGGGGAGCACCCGATTTGTCCTTCTGGCGCTTCTGTCCGTGGACGTAGATGCGCATGAACCCTTCGACGTTTGAAAAAATACCCATCAATATATTGATCTCGCGATGGGTTGCCTGCGACCGGTTGATGAACGCCCTGACCAGCTGAAACAGGCCGTCGGGGTTCTTCGTCGGCAGGAAGTGGCACATCTTCAGCACGGAAAACATGTGATCGTACAGCCGCTGCAGTTCCTCGAAGGTCGGCGGCATCTCGAACGGGTTGTCCGGGTTGGGCATCCGCTTGGGGGGCTTGACGCCGAATTTCTGATACAGTTCATACGAGATCAACAGAACCGCCTGGGCCAGGTTCATCGAGGTGAACTCGGGGTCGGTCACGATGTGCATCGTTCCCTGGCAGAATTTCAGGTCGTCCTTTGTCAGACCCCACTCCTCGCGGCCGAACAGGATCGAAACCGCCCCTTCGGGGAGGCAAGGGGCGACCCGCTCGAGGCCATCCTGGACCGTCATGTGCGGCTCGTGATACTCGCCATGCCGGTTCGACGTGCCGAGCACGAGCAGGCTTCCGGCCACGGCTTCGGGAATCGTCTGCACGATCTTGGCCGACTCGAGGATGTCGCGGGCGGTCAGCGCCATCTTAATTGCGTCGAGGTTGAGCTCGCAGCCCGGCCTCACAAGCACGAGCTCGCGAAGACCGAAGTTTTTCATGGCCCGGCACACCGAGCCCACATTCATCGCGCCCTGGGGCTCGACGAGAACGATCCGGATGTTTTTCAGCAATGGCTGCCTGTGTTTCATGGTCCTGCTTTCGGATGAATCCTTCCGTGAAAATCAATGCCCGAAATCGGATGAACCGGTTTCGGGCATAAAAAATAGGCTCGGGCGGACTCGAACCGCCGACCCCCACGATGTCAACGTGGTGCGCTAACCAAACTGCGCCACGAGCCTTTGAACGAAGTTAAATTTACCACAGGCGAAATTCATTGTCAAGACGTCCGACATCGAAAAATCCATTTTCCCGGCCGGCGTTGCCGAAGTGGCGGAGTTGGGGTATCATGCCGCCTCTGTCACACATATCTCGCAATCATCCCCAATTGGCAGGAACAGGAGAGACCCATGATCGCACCCGTCCGTGTCCGATTCGCCCCGTCGCCGACCGGTCACCTCCACGTCGGAGGCGCCCGTACCGCCCTCTTCAACTGGCTGTTCGCCCGCCACAACGGCGGAACGTTCATCCTGCGAATCGAAGACACCGATGCCGAGCGCTCGAAAGACGTCTACACCCAGGCGATCCTCGATGGCCTGCGGTGGCTTGGCATCGACTGGGACGAAGGCCCCGACAAGGATGGCGGTCACGGCCCCTACTATCAGACCCAGCGACTCCACCTGTATCGCGCTGCCGTCGAACAGCTCCTGCGCGAGGGAAAGGTGTATCACTGTTTCTGCTCGCCCGAGACGCTCTCGACGATGCGCGAGGAACAGATGGCGCGAAAGGAAGACCCGAAATATGATGGTCGCTGCTCGCATCTTTCCCGTGAAGAGGTCGAAAAGCGCATCGCGGCCGGCGAAAAGTTCACGCTGCGCCTGCGCGTTGCTGCCGGCGAAAACGTTGCCTGGAACGACCTGACGAAAGGCGAGCTGTCGTTCGGTTCGCATCTGCTCGACGACCTGGTCGTCGTCAAATCCGACGGCTTTCCGACCTACAACTTCGCCGTCGTTGTCGACGACTCGCTGATGAAGATCACCCACGTGATCCGGGGCGAGGACCACATCTCGAACACGCCGAAGCAAATCCTTCTCTACAAGGCGCTCGGCTACCCGGTTCCGCAGTTCTCCCATATCCCGATGATTCTCGGCTCCGATCGGTCGCGGCTCAGCAAGCGTCATGGGGCGACCTCGGTCATCGATTACAAGGAAATGGGCTTCGAGCCTGAGGCGTTCCGCAACTTCCTGGCACTGCTCGGCTGGTCGCCCGAAACCGGGGCCGAAGTGCTGACGCAGGACGAGATGTTCCGGCTGTTCTCGCTCGACCGGGTCAGCTCGCACGGCGCGATCTTCAACATGGAAAAGCTCGCCTGGTTCAACGCCGAATACATCAAGAAAATGGATGGCGCGACGGTCCTGAACCGGTGCCGGCCCTGGCTCGAAAAGCTCCCGGGTTTCCCCGGCGAATACGACGCCGCGCGTCTCGAGAAGATGGTCGGCCTCTACCGCGAGCGCATGAAAACCTTCAACGAGATCGAATCGCAGATCGGCTGGTTTTTCGCCGAGCCCGCTGAGTTCGATGCGAAGGGCTTGGAAAAAGCCGCCAAAATCGCCGATGGCAAAGCGCTGCTTGCCGAGTTGATCGCGCGGCTCGACGCGCAGGCCGATTTTTCCGAAGCGCCGCTTGAATCCCTCATTCGAGGCTTCGCAGAGGAGAA
>JAGOCE010000002.1 GCA_017998915.1 Candidatus Ozemibacteraceae bacterium | reverse complement strand
ACCAGGGTATGAAAAGTCTTACCATAGAAGGGGCTGACTCCGCTGGAGGACCGTGGACTCTGCTGGGCAATGTGACCGTTCCTGAAAGTGACGTATTCAATACGGTGTTGAATATTCCGAATACGATTCCGTATCAGTGCTATAAGATCACCTGTACGGACAACCATGGTGGCGTGCTTGCTTGGGTGCAACGAGAATTCCGCTTCTATCTAGCGGGAGTTCGGAAAATTTCTCCGACCATGACGTCTGCAAATGCGCCCGCACCTGCTTCTGTCGTGGCTCAAACGGAAGTCGGCGGCAGCGGATGGAAGATCTTCGACGGAAACACGGCGACGTGGTGGGAAACAAGCGGGGTGACGAGTGCCTGGGTCAGGATCGATCTCGGTGGCGTTGAAATAGTTGATATTATACGAGTCAGAGGGCAAGGTTCCGGTGTCGCCGAAACCACCCGAAATTTCAAAATACAGGCATGTAACGACGATGCTTCCTGGGTTGATATATCCGGCTCGCTCGAGAAACCCAAGAATGGAACATGGGACATTTTTTGCCTCAGCAATACGACCCCATATCGCTACTATCGCTTTGTCAATGAGAGTGTCTACGGTGGTTCACAGATCAAATGCCCTGAAGTCGAGTTTTACAGCACCCAGTCTCCCCCGACGGAGTCCCCGCTTCTCCCGGGAGCTTACATGACAAAAACGCTAGGGGACGACAACTCGACGGTGATTCTCCGACATAGCCATGCCGGTTGTATGACCCCATACGGACCGGTGATCGGTGGTGGCGTCACTCCTTCCGGTGCCACCAGCTCAGTTCAGATCTACTGGCCCCACGCCATTGCCTCCGGGACTCCTGCCGATCCTCCAGCCGTTCCCCCAACCCCGACATTCTGGTATGCATTCGATGAAATTTCCGGTACCACCGCCGCCGACTCATCGGAAGGATTGCACCCAGGAGCCTTGACAGGATTTTCTGCCCCAGGATGCTGGATTTCAGGAAGGCACGGGAATGGCCTGAATTTTGACGGGATCGACGATCATATTCCGACGGCCGCTCCGGCTGTTCTCACCGCCCTGAACAATATCACGATGGCGGCGTGGGTGAAACGCACCGGGTCGACGGGCACAAATCAGATGATCCTGGTCAACGGCAACACCTCGACGCAGGGCTATGCCTTGTTCATCGATTCATCCGGTGTCGTGAAGGTTGTCTGCGGAGGAGTCGGCTTTGCGGACTCGGGATATTCTATAGTAAATGATACATGGACTCATCTGGCAGCGGTGCGCGTTGCCGGGACATGGAAGATGTTCGTCAATGGTGGAGAGGTTGCCGTTACAGGAAATCCCGTTCCAAACGCCATTTCCCCAGGAGTGACCCGTGTCGGATGCAATCAATCGGGTACGGAGCCTTTCAAGGGGGTTTTGGATGATGTCGTTTTCTACGACCGTGCATTGCCCGTCACGGAGATCAAAGCGTTGATGGATCTCGGTCCCGTAGAGCCGTCGACTCCCCTTGCCTGCCTCCGATTCGATGAAACAGCTGGAAATACGGCCGTCGACTCGTCCGGAAATGGATTCGATGGAACGCTCAACAGCATGACCTCTCCAGGGTGCTGGGTTGCGGGCAGGAAAAATACCTGCCTGGCTTTCGATGGTTCGAACGATAACGTGACGCTCTCTGCCTTGACGGGAGACATCGTTTCCATTTGCTTTTGGATGAAAGAAGAAACGACGACGTTAACGGATTGGTCCGGGCCGTTTTGCCAGGCGGCCAACGATTCTTCCGGATTCCAGTTCAGAAGCTCAGCTTTGGTTGCGGGATGCTATTCCTTGAAAATCGGGGGCTCGGAATATCCAACATCGATTCCGGACAATGACAAAGCCTGGAAACATATTGCGATCGTCAAAGAAGGTTCTGCAACGAAGATTTACTACGATGGTGCGTTGAACACGACTGCTGCTGCGGTCTGGACGACGGCAGGCGCCGTCCGACTCGGATCGAACGGGTTGAATGACCGTTGGTGGAACGGGAAGATCGATGATCTGATCATCTACGATCGGGTCCTGAGCCAGGTCGAAATACGGAAGATCATGGAAGGTGCGCGTCCCTATTTTTTTGGCATCAGCCGGGAACTTCCTCCAATGCCCGGTAAACGGATGAATCACAGCCTTGTCTGGCATAAAGACAAGCTCTATCGTGTGGGGGGGAGCGATGGTACGAATATCCTTGCAACGGTCGACAGGTTCGACCCTGGTACGAATGTCTGGGTTCAGCTTGCACAGACGGCTCTCGAGTCGGACATTGCGGACAAAAGCAAGTTTCTCGATCCTTCCAACCTGTTCAAGCGTCAGTGTGCCGGTGCCTGTTCCTTTGGAAACGAGATATTCATATTCGGTGGGGAAAATCCAGCCGCCACCCTCCTGACGTCAGCCGCCGCGTGGAATCCCGAGACGAACAGAGTGCGCAAGGTCAAGGAAATTCCCGCGCAGATCCTCTGGAGCGGGGGCTCGGGTAATGCAACGAAAGGCATCAATGCTGTTCCAGTGGGGCCTTTTATCTATCTGATGGGTGGCTCGACGGGATCGAACAACGGGACCAGTAAACAGATTCTCAGGTACAGGCCGTGAATCCGACGCGACGCGAACGGGCTGGCTATACGCTGATGGAGGTGCTGGCGGCACTTTCCATCATCGCGGCGATGGCGAGCGTGACATTGCCGGCGATGGACAACTTCTTCGCGTCGCAGAGGATCGCCGCCGAGGCGAGCCAGTTCATCCAGAACGTCCGGATGGCCCAGTATCGGGCGATGGAGATGCAAATATATCATAGATTGTATTTTATGTCAGATGGAACGGGATACAGGCTCGACGAGTATGTGAAGCCGGGTTGGTTCAACGCGCCGACCGAAGTTCATCCTCATGACTGGGCGAAGCCTGACAGCACGTCCTGGGTCGACATCACGGGCGAGGGCGTCGTCGGGTTCGATCCGGCGGTCAGGTTTTCCCCGCCGTTCGCGGAGCCCATTTTTTTCCGACCCGACGGAACGCTCGTCATGGAGCCTACGTTCGAGGCGCCGCAGGTGCCGGACTGCCTGGCCACCTTCAGTTACGGGCTTTCCGTGATGACGGTGAACATCACGCCGATCGGAATCCGATCGTCGGAGGACTTTTACGAGGAATAAATATATGACGCTATATCTACTTCGCAGGCGCAAAAGAGGGTTGACGATGGTCGAGGTGCTGATCGCCTCGACGGTGTTCGCCCTGATGTCGGTCTCGCTTCTCTCCTACGTCCAGTACGGCTCCGAGGCGTGGAAAACCGGGCACCAGAAACTGGACGTGGGCTCCTACTACCGGTCCGTCACCGACACGATCCAGCGCGAACTCCAGCAGGCCGACAAGGTGCTCGAACCCAGGGTGAGCGGGCCGGCCTCTTCCGCCCTGAAATACGATATCGCGATCTCGAGCGGCTCGACCTACGTCGGTACCGCGACTTTCCTGCTCGAATGGGTTCCCGCCGAGAAGATCGTGCGGCGACGGATCATCGCCAAAAGCACGAGCGTCTCGAGCGCCTGGAGCAGTTTGCCGAAATTCAAGATTACCAGGGTCGTCTCCGTGGATATCAGCAACAGCAACAGCGACGGCAGTGCCCCCTCGAACACGTTGCCGATCGGATACGAGTTCACCGTCGCCCGGGACGTCGCGGCCTTCACGGCCACGAGGACGTCGTCCTGGACGGTGAATATAGCCATCGGTATTGAAAGCTCGATGAGCGGCGACGACGAACGGGTCGTAGGCAAGCTTTCCACGATGACGTTCGTCATCCCGTCGGGGAGGTGACCTCGATGCGACGAGGCTCGGCGGCTCTCATCCTGACGGTTATCGTGCTCGGCTTCATGATGGCCGTCTCGACGAGCTACGTGACGATGGTCCAGACGGAAACGCGCGTCCAGACGTCGGTCGACAAGATCGCGCGGGCGAAGGACGCCGCCTTTGCCGGGGTGAGCTATGTGATTGCCAGGCTGATGGCCACCAGCAGTACATTTCTCGTCGACAGCACGCCCGGTTCCCTGAAAAAACGGCTGTATTTCGCCTACGATGGAACATCTGACTCGGTAACCAACCGGTTCGGTGGGCTGAATCCCATCACGGACTTCACCAACGTTGCTTCGAGCCAGTGGATCTTCCCCGACACCACCGGGCTCCTGGAGGGCGGCGAAACGGCGAGCGCCGTCGCGTTCCGGGTGACGAGCTACCCGGCGGCTTCCGGAACCACGATCAATCCCTTTTACTACTACGTGAAATCCCAGGGCATGTACCGGGACATCGAGGACGGCATCACCGTCTCGGCGACCTACTCGGCCCAACTCCTGGCCCGGCTTAGAATCGCCACTCTCACGTATGAGGTGAAGCTCGAACGATACCGATCCATGGAGGTCGAAAGCGACGGCGCGACTGCCGACTTCTTCACCAGCCGCCCCGTCATCTTCCCCCCTCCCCCCGCCGTGGCCCCGTAAATGTACCTGTAGAGGCGGACTTCAAGCCTATCCGGGGCGTGGGGGTAAAACGACCTTCTCAGCTTTCGTGCCAGATGAGGTCGATGGCGAGGGCGGCGGCGAGGACGATCGGGGCCCTGGCGAGGTCGCCGGCGATGTCGATGCGGTAATCGTCGGCCGTCGTCATCAGCTCGCGGGCGAAACCGCCCCACAGGTGCTCGATGCGGGCGAGACGACCGCCCGAGGCATCCTCGAAGCTGAAGGTGCGGCCGAGCAGGTCGCCGCGGACGGTCCCAAGGGGCGAGCCGTCGGGGGCGGAGACGTCGAGCCGCGGCTTGACGGCACAGCCGGCTTCGTTCAGGACGGCGATCTCGGCGCCTGCCGCATTTTTGACGGTGATCTTCGCATACGGGCGCAGACCGGCACCGTTCAGTTCGAGCAGCCGGTTGCCGGAGGCGTCCTTCACCTCGACGGTGACGGGGAGCCAGCTCTTGTCAAAAAAAGCTTTCGCTATAGAGTGGCCGATGCAGGACAGTTCCTCGGCTTCGCCCAGCAGTTCCTTCCCGGTCTCGTCGGTGATCCGGTAGGATTCGTGCAGCTCTGCCGCGCCGACGGCCTCATGAATGCAGTATACGCGTTTTTCGAATAATCCGCTCATCACGCCACTCTCCTCGTGTCCGATAGGTTGTTCAATCTCGAAGAACGATCCGCAGATTACGCGGATACTGCAGATCGTGAGCCGGAAATGAATTGCCGTTGCGGTATCATGTCCCCGCGGTTACCAGACGGGCAGGGCCGGTGTCGCCTGCCAGCCTTCGGAAATTTCTCCGGCCGCCGAGGCGGCCTGTTTCATTTCGTCCCAGAGTGTCGGGTCGATGGCGGCGGCTGGGCCGCTTCCGGAGGAGGCTTTCTCGGCGACCGCTTTCAACGCGGTTTTCCAGCGGTTCCGGGTCGTTGCGTCCGCGGCGAGCCAGCCGGCTCGCAGGAGATGCCAGGTCGTGTCGAAGCCGTTCAGGTTCTGTCGAATCTGATCCGGGTAGTTCGGGTACCCATCGACCATCGCCCGCATGAGGCCGTCGCGTTCGGCCGGCGGCAGGGTTTCGGGTTTGTCGGGCGAGCGTGCGAAGCCAAGATACTCGGCGAAGGCTTCCAGGTCCTGGAGGGAGACCGAGCCGGAGCCCAGGGATACGATGACCTTCGTCGTTCCGTCGCGGACCTGCATGTAGAGTTGGGCGGCGGGGTCGGCATCATCGTCTGCGGCAGCGCTCTCGAAATCCTCGCGCAGGATCTCGCGCACGACCTCGCGCTGGTCGGGCTTCATCGAGGTCATCGAGGTGACCAGCTTCGAGGCTTCGAGAAACGCCGTCCGGCCTTCGCGATCCATCTCGGCGCACTCTTTTTTCAGGGTTTCGAGAAACAGCTCTTTCTGGGCGGTCGTCAGGCGGGTGCCGAGGGTATACTCGATCAGCCGCACGTGGTCGCGCACGGCCTGGGCGGTGATCGGGGGCTCACCCGGCGAGACCATCTCGGGAAGCGCGCCGGGGGCCGGCACCGCGAACAGGGCTACCAGCAGGCCGCAGGTCGGCAGAGCCTTGCGCAGGGTGAGGAACATGCGGTTTTTCTCCTGGTGCGTGAGGATATCGTTCACATTCTAGCCCTGGCACCACCCATTGGCAATAGCACCAGACGAAACGGATACCGGGTGCGGGTTTCAAACCCGCCCATTCGCCAGATTGAGGATGAGAGAGGGCACGTCACAAGGGTGGGTGGGATGTGGTATAATCCAGCGACGCGTCGGGGGATGTTCGCTGCCGCGCAGGTCAACGCACCACGGAAACGGGACAACGCAACATGGCGCTGGTACTGGTCAAGGAAATCGCGCGCGATCACGGGTTGACGGTCATTGCGGGCCAGGAAGGCCTGGACCGCAAGATCATCTCATCGGAAGTCCATCGGCCCGGCCTCGAGCTGGCCGGCTTCTTCGAACATTTCGGCTACGAACGGATCATCGTGCTGGGCCGCACCGAACTCGCCTACCTCGGCGAACAGGCGCCAGAGACCCGGAAGGTCCGGCTCCGGCAGCTCCTCTTTTTTAATATACCATGTATTATAATAAGTGACGACCTGCTCGTCCTCGACGAGCTGATCGAACTGTGCAACCAGAAACAGGTTCCGATCCTGCGTACGGCCGAGCGGACCGGCGAGTTCGTGTATCAGCTTTCGCGGTACCTGCACAACCGATTCGCGCCGCGTAAGAGCGTGCATGGCGTCTTCCTCGAGGTCTACGGCGTCGGCATCCTGATCATGGGGCCGTCCGGCATCGGGAAGAGCGAGTGTGCGCTCGAACTGATCAAGCGCGGCCACCGACTGGTCGCCGACGATGCGGTCCAACTCCTCAAGATCAGCGACACGAAGGTGGTCGGCTCGCCCGATGAAATGATCCGGCATCACATGGAGATCCGCGGCCTCGGCATCATCGACATCCGGTCGCTGTTCGGCATCGCGGCGACGTCAGACGAGAAGACGGTCGAGATGGTCATCAACCTCGAGAAGTGGGACGACCGCAAGGAATACGACCGGCTTGGCATCATGCAGCGGACGACGAAGCTGCTGAAGGTCGAGGTGCCCTGCACCACGATCCCGGTGCGCGAGGGGCGCAACCTGGCCGTCGTGGTCGAGACGGCCGCGATGAACTTCTATCTCAAGCGCATGGGTGTGCTGACGGCCGAAAAGTTCGCGAAGAAGCTCCAGGCGAAGATGACCGGAGACTTCTGATGCGGTTTTCGCTGCGCCGGTGGTTCGGGCCGTCGGTACGGACCCGCCGCTGGGTGATTTTCCTGGCGGGCGGCGTCGCGATGGCGTGCATCTCGGTGTTCCTGGCCGGCCTCACGATCATGATGCTGACCCCGTTTCATCTCGACACCATCCGGAGCTTCGATCCTCTCGCGATCGCGCTCGCAGCGCTCAGCGCATTCCTGCTCGGTTTCTACTGGCTGTCTCTCGGCATCCGAAGCTCCTTCCAACTGCTTTCGATGCGCGATTACGAGACGTCCGAGAAGCTGCGCGCCCTCATGTTCCGGAAGCAGCCGGCGGGGCCGCGCCCCCAGCTCGTGGCGCTCGGTGGCGGTACGGGACTCAGCTCGCTGCTCAAGGGCCTGAAAGAACTTCCGATCGATCTGACGGCGGTCGTCACCGTGACTGACGACGGCGGCTCGTCAGGCCGGCTTCGGAAAGACCTGCAGATCCTTCCTCCCGGCGACATCAGAAACTGCCTGGTCGCGCTGTCCGGCTCCGAGAGCCTGTTATCGCGGCTGTTCCAGTATCGGTTCGGCGAGGCCGGCGGCGAGATGGGCGGCCACAGTTTCGGCAATCTGTTCATCGCCGCGATGACCGGCGTGCTTGGCGATTTCGGCACGGCGGTGCGCGCTGCGAGCCAGATTCTCTCGATCCGCGGCCAGGTCTTGCCGGTCACGTGCGAAAACGTCGAACTGATTGCCCGCTTCGAGGACGGAGAGGAATTGAAGGGTGAAACCGCGATCTCGGCGGCCGGCAAGCGCATCGTCGAGATGAGCCTGAAGCCGGAAGAGCCTCTTCCCAACCCGGAGGCACTCGCGGCGATCGATCGCGCACGTCTGATCGTTCTCGGCCCCGGAAGCCTGTATACGAGCGTCATCCCGAATCTGCTGGTGCCGGAGATCGCCGAGCGGATCAACCGCAGCCCGGCCCGCGTTGTCTATGTCTGCAACGTGATGAGCCAGCCGGGCGAAACCGACAACTTCTCGGCCGCCGACCATGTGACCGCCCTGCTCAGCCGTACGCCGCTTCGGCGCATCGATGTGGCTGTCGTCAACTCGCGAAGAGCCGCGAAACCGCTGATGGAACGGTATGAAAAGATGGATCAATACTGGGTTCCGCCGACAGTCACCCGAATCGAAGACCGCGGTATCCGCGTCGTCAGCGGCGATTTTCTCCAGGAGACGGACATGGTGCGGCACGACTCGCGCGCGCTCGCCGAGGTGCTGGCAGCGCTGATCGCCGAAGACCCGGCCGTCTCGATTCCCGCGTGAGCCGGCTGTATCATCTCGCGTTGAAGCGAGACCTTCTTGCCGCCCCACCATCGCTTCCCTGTTGCTGCGAATCGTTCCTGGCAGGCATCGCGCGCCGACGCGGCTCGTCGATGACCGTTCGGGGGCCGCGCCGGCTGCGCCGATTTCTGAAAACCGGCGTCGACGCGGTTCTTCCCCCGGGCGTCGCCATGGAAAAAACCGGCCGCGATCTGCGTATCGGCGGCATCGACCCGTCAGCCCTGCGGCGGAACACGGCGGAACGTCTGAAGATCCAGGCGGCCGGCGCGTCGGGTGGCCACTGCCCGCGGGCGTTCCTGCGAGCCCTGTTCATACGGGCAGGCTACATGCAGGATCCCGAGCACGGCTACCACCTGGAGATCGTGCTTCCGGGAACATGGGCCTTCCGGCTGCTGCGCATCAGCGCCCGGATCCTCCGGCTGCGGTTCAGGTTCTGCCGTCGCCGGGGCCGCATCGTCGCCTATATCAAGGGGGCGAAACAGCTCGTCAGGGTGCTGAAACTCTTCGAGTCGTTCGATCGGGCTCTTCATCTCGAGGATCTGATCGCGACCCGTCAGCTGCTGGGTACGGTGAACCGGCAGGTGAATTTCGAGACGGCGAACATCAACAAGCAGGTGGCGGCCGCGGAGCGCCAGTGCGAGCAGATCGAGCGGCTGCTTGCCCATCACGATCAGGATATCTGGACGGACGCCCTCAGAGAAGTGGCGCTGATGCGTGTCAAACACCCGCTCGATTCGATCGAGACGCTTGGGCAACGCTGTACGCCACCCCTTTCAAAGTCGGCGATGAACCACCGGCTGCGGAGGATCATGACCCTGTACCGGGACATCTTCGAGCCGGCGAAGGCTTCCCCCGCCTGTGAGTAGTCGCTCCTGAAGGCCTGGAGCGCCTTTCCGAGGGCAGGAGGCTGTCTTGACAGGGTGGGAGGGGTGTGCTATATCTTACCTCTCTTGGAAAAACACGGATTTCGTGTCCGAACTTCATTTGGAGGCACCCTGTCATGCAGATCGTCGTGAGTGGAAAGAACATCCACCTCTCCCAGGCCCTGAAAGATTACGCGGCAAAGAAGCTGGCCTCGATCAAGAAGTATTTTGATCACATCATCGAAGTCGACGTGAATCTGTCGACGGATGATGTCCGCGATCAGACCCGCAGCAAGGTCTGCGAAGTCACCGTCTGGGCCAATGGCATCGTTCTGCGCGGCAAGAAGGCCTCCGAAGACCTGTATGCCTCGATCGACATGGTTGCCGACAAGATCGAGCGCCAGGTCAAGAAGCACAAAGAGAAGCTCAAGGACGTTCCGCGCCGCCAGACCGACAAGAAGGACCTGGCCGCCGTCCATTCGATTCTCTCGCTCGACACCATGAAGGCGAAGAAGGCTGAAGCCGTCGAGGAAAAGCCCGGTCGCGCCGACCGCTCCGAGCACCGCATCGTGCGCAGCGGCACCTTCTCGATCAAGCCGATGTTCGCCGACGAGGCCGCCGAGCAGCTCGATCTGCTCAAGCAGGAATTCTACGTCTTCTCGAACGCCGAAACGAACCAGATCAACGTCATCTACAAGCGCACTGACGGCAACTTCGGGCTGATCGAGCCCGAGTTCTGATCCCGATTTCACCCCAGCGGGCGCCGCAGGAGGCACTTTGGAGCTCACCGAATTCATATCACCCCAGCTGATCAAGCTGGAACTATCCTCCACCCAGAAGGTCGACGCCATCAAAGAGCTGATCGACCTGCTGGACAAAGCCGGGTTTCTCACCGATGCCGACGCGTTCCTCAAGTCGGTGCTCGAGCGTGAGAAGGTCGGTTCCACGGGAATTGGCAAAGGTATCGCCATTCCGCATTCCCGCACGACGACGGTCCGGGAGGTCGTGGTGGCGGTCGGTCGCTCGAAGAACGGCATCGAGTTCGAAGCCCTCGACAGCAGACCTGTCCACCTCATCTTCCTCATCGCCGCGCCCATCGAGTCCGGCGGGCTCTACCTGAAGGCGCTGGCGCGGCTGTCGCGGCTCCTGCGCTACCAGGAGTTCCGCGGCGAGCTGATGGAAGCCAAGACCGAGGAAGACATCATCAAGATCATCTCGTCCGAAGAGAAATGACCGCCGCGTATCCTCGGCCGGACATCCGGCATACGGCAAGATAAACGCAGGACAGGGCGCGGACCCCGACCAGGGGCCGCGCCCTGATTCTTGGAAAGGCATCAGGGTTCAGGCATGTTCGACTGGCTGTTCAGGTTCATCCGCTACTTCATTCCCGATTTCAACGCACGCGAGGTCGAACGGCTGACGCAGATCCTCGAAGCCGTCAACGAGGAAGCGGACCGCTTCTCGAAGATGTCCGACGCCGAGCTGCGGCAGATGACCGTGAAGTTCCGCGAACGTCTGCTCGACGGCGAAGAGCTCGACGACATCAAGGTCGAGGCGTTTGCCGCCGTTCGTGAGGCCTCCACGCGCGTCCTGCGCATGCGACATTTCGACGTGCAGATCATCGGTGGCCTGGCGTTGCACGAAGGCCGCATCGTCGAGATGAAGACGGGCGAAGGCAAGACCCTCGTCGCGACGCTTCCGCTGTATCTGAACGCCCTCGAACTGAACCCGGTCTGGGTCGAGCTCGCGAAGAAGCGCGGCGTCAGACATTTCGAGCCGCTCGAGGACGAACGGGGCCTGATGGTGCCGGTCGGCCGCGGTGCCCACCTGGTCACCGTGAACGACTACCTGGCCCGCCGCGACTCGGAATGGATGGGCAAGATCTACAGGTTCATGGGTCTGACGGTCGGCCTGAACATCCACGGCCTCACGGCCGAGGAGAAGCGTGCCGCCTACGCCTCCGACATCACCTACGGCACGAACAACGAGTACGGCTTCGACTACCTGCGCGACAACATGGCGTTGCACGTGGCCGAGTGCACCCAGCGGCCCGAATACAACTTCGCGATCGTCGACGAGGTCGACTCGATCCTCATCGACGAGGCGCGCACCCCGCTGATCATCTCAGGTCCGGCCGAGAAGGCCACCTCACTGTACTACGTGTTCGCGAAGGTCGCCCGCGAAGTGCTCAAGCCCGAAGAACACTACATCGTCGACGAGAAGCACCACGGCATCTCGGTCACCGAGACCGGCATCGCCGCGGTCGAGCGGGTTCTCGGCGTGCAGAACATGTACGACAACAAGAACATCGAGCTCGTGCATCACCTGCAGAACGCCCTCAAGGCCAAACACTTCTTCCAGCTCGACAAGGAATACATCGTGCGCGACCGCGAAGACGGCCGCCCCGGCAAGGAAGTCGTGATCGTCGACGAGTTCACCGGCCGCCTCATGTTCGGTCGACGCTACTCGGACGGCCTGCACCAGGCGATCGAAGCGAAGGAAGGCGTCACGATCCAGCAGGAGAACCAGACGCTCGCGTCGATCACGTTCCAAAACTATTTCCGTCTCTATAGAAAGCTGGCCGGCATGACCGGCACGGCCGAAACCGAGGCGAAGGAGTTCAAGGAAATCTACAAGTGCGAGGTCGTCGTCATTCCGCCGAACCGGCCGAATATCCGGCACGACCTCTCCGACATCATCTTCAAGACGTCCGAGGAGAAGTTCGAGGCGATCGTCGATCACATCATCGAGGTCGCCCAGACCAAACAGCCGATGCTGGTCGGCACCATCTCGATCGAGAAGAGCGAGCGGATCGCCGAGATGCTGCGCAAACGCGGCATCCAGCCCCAGGTGCTGAACGCCAAATACCACGAGAAGGAAGCCGAAATCGTCGCGCAGGCCGGCCGCGAGGGCGCCATCACAATAGCTACCAATATGGCCGGCCGCGGCACCGACATTCTGCTCGGCGGTAACCCGGAGATGCTTGCCGCGCATGAACTCGGGGTGAGGGAAGGCCCCGACTACGAGGCGGCGGTCGAGAACTTCCGCAAGTTGTGCGCCGAGGAGAAAGAACGCGTCGTCCAGGCGGGCGGCCTCTACATCATCGGCACCGAACGCCACGAGGCGCGTCGCATCGACAACCAGCTGCGTGGCCGCGCCGGCCGCCAGGGCGACCCGGGCGCCAGCCAGTTCTATCTCTCGCTCGAAGACGATTTGATGCGCCTGTTCGGCTCGGCCAACATCGCCGGCTGGATGGAGCGCCTGGGCTGGGAGCGCGGCGAGCCGATCGAGCACCCCTGGATCTCGAAATCGATCGAGAACGCTCAGCGCAAGGTCGAACACCACCACTTCGAAATCCGCAAGCACGTCCTCAAATACGACGACGTCATGAACCTGCAGCGCACGACGATCTACAAGGAACGCCGCAAGGCCCTCGAGCAGGATGATATACATGATGATATTATATCAATGGTCGAGGAAACGATCCAGGAACACATGGACCGGGCCTTCAATCCCGAGATCGATCCCGACTCGTGGGATTACGAGACCTTCGCCGACGGGCTGGTCAAGATCTTCCCGATCGAGCGCCGCGTCGAGCAGTGGAAAAAACTATCGCAGGATGAACTGCACGAAGAGCTGAAGAGCGCGATTTTCGGCACGCTCGAGGCCAAGCGCCAGGAGGTCGGGCCCGAGGACTTCAAACAACTCGAGAAGTTCGTCCTGCTGCAGATCGTCGACGCCAAGTGGAAAGACCACCTGCACAACATGGACAACCTGCAGGACGGCATTCATCTGCGCTCGTGGGGCCAGCGCGACCCGCTGGTCGAATACAAGATCGAAGGCCACAACATGTTCCAGGACATGATCGAGAACATCAAGGAAGACGTTCTCTACTACGTGTTCCGGATGCAATACTCGCGTGCCGAGGAAAAGGAAGCCGCCGAGCAAAAACAGCAGGAGATGTCCTACAACCGCGGCGAGGAGGCCTCCGCCGCCGCGGCCCCGAAACGCGCCGGCGCCCAGATCGGCCGCAACGACCCCTGCCCCTGCGGCAGTGGCAAAAAATACAAGAAGTGCTGCGGTCAGGGTTCCTGACCGTATCGTGTGGCTTCCGTCGGGGCGGGTTTCAAACCCGCCCCGACGCACGTACGGGGGATTCCCGCCCCAACGGCCGTAACGGGATGGCTATTCCCGGGTCGTCAGGGTGATGGAAAATGTGGTATGCTTACCAACCATGGAACGGAGACGGGACAGTTCGCGACGCAGGGCGATCACGCTGCTCGAGGTGCTGATCGCGCTGACGATCCTTTCCACGGTTCTGCTGCCCATCGGGATGTTTCTGATCGAGTATCTGAAGGGCAGCAGCGAACTCGGTGATTACCACCAGGTCATGAGCATCCTCGAGGAAAAGATGGAACAGGCCTTGGCCCTGCCCTACGATGCGCTGCCGGTCGGCATCTCGAAGAATATCAGGCTCGGACGGGACTTCGGCGAAGATGGAAAGCGTGCTGCCTTACTCGATCTGAGACCTGCCCAGCTTGGCGTCCAGGAGATCAGGTTCGACCTCGATGTCGAAGTGGTGCCGCTCGAGTTTTCCGCCGTCGCCGATCCGCGAACGGGACGGATGGAACGGACCAGCCTCGATAACTCCTACAAGCGTCTTCTTCTGAAAGCGACGTGGGGGACCACCACCCCGCATTCGCTCGACCTCGTCGCATACAAGGCCGACCTGTGAACACCTTCAGACGCCGCGGCATCGCGCTTCCCATCGTGTTCGGCATCATTCTCTGCTTTGCCGTCTGGGTGGGCTCTCTCTCCTGGACGATGTCGAACAGTCGCGGCCGCTTCATGTATGCATTCAAGCTCAGAAAGGCGTATTTCATGGCCCGATCGGCGCTGCAGCATTTCTTCCTCAAGATGAAGGTCATGCAGCGCCAGCTTCCCGAGACGATGGCCGTGCTCGAAGGGGCTTCAACAGGCGACTGGAACGCGCTTTCGAGTTCGTTCATCGAAGACATCGTCATACCGGAGGACGCTCCAGCCTCATATACACTCTCGTATGGAATAGACAGTTTCTCCATCGGCAGTCGCGATCTCGAGAAAGGCGAAATGACGATCGAGATCGTTGCCGGCGGCAAAGCTGACGGCCTGGGGGAGAGCATCCGCCGCATCTACCGCGTGACCCGGTAATGGGCACGACATCTCAGGAGGAACACCCGTGGATTTTGCAATTGCAGAACGCCTGCGTGAAATGAAGTCACGGCTCTCCGGCATCGGTGAGCATCTTTGACCTGCCCAGACGAAAGAGGCAGATCCAAGAGCTTGAAGAGCTGACGTTACAACCCAATTTCTGGACCGACCGGAACCGCGCCCAGAGCACGTCTCAGAAACTCGCCGAACTGAAGAAGTCGTGCGAGACGTTCGAGACGCTCGCGGCGGAGATAAAGGACACTGCCGACCTGCTCGAGATCGCCGACGCGGAACACGACGTGTCGATGTTCGAGCAGCTGGTTGCCCAGCTCGACCCGCTCGTCAAAAGACTCGACGGCATCGAGCTGACGACGTTCCTGGCGGAGGAATACGATGCCTCCGACTGCTACGTCGCGATCAAGCCCGGCGCCGGCGGCACCGAGTCGTGCGACTGGGCGTCGATGCTGTACCGCATGTACTGCCGGTGGCTCGAGAAGAACGAGTTCAAATACGAAGTGATGGACCTGCAGGAGGAAGAGCAGGGCATCAAGTCGGTCACCCTGCTCGTGAAGGGCACCTATGCCTACGGGTATCTCAAGGGGGAAAAGGGCGTCCACAGACTCGTGCGTATTTCCCCCTTCGACTCGAATGCGCGCCGGCACACCAGCTTCACGGCGGTTGACGTGACACCGGTCCTGCCTGACGACGCGGACATCGAAGTGCGCGACGAGGACATCAAGCTCGACTTTTTCCGAAGCTCGGGCGCCGGCGGCCAGCACGTGAACAAGACCAGCTCGGCCGTTCGCATCACGCACCTGCCGACGGGCATCGTGGTCGCCTGCCAGATCGAGCGCAGCCAGCACCAGAACCGCGAGGTCGCGCTCAACATGCTGAAGGCGAAACTGTACAAGCTCCAGCAGGAGAGCCGCGAGAAGGAACTGAAGAACCTCCAGGGTGATCAGAAGAATATCTCGTTCGGAAGTCAGATCCGCTCGTATGTGTTCTGCCCCTACACGTTGGTGAAAGACCTGCGCACCGGCGAGCAGACCAGCGACGTGCATGGCGTCATGGACGGCGACCTCGATCGTTTCGTCAACGGATACCTCAAGTGGCATGCCGCCGGCGAAAAACCGCGCGGCATCGGAGCCGACAGCGAGGAGGAAGAGGAAGTCTGATTCGTCGCGATGCAATGATTTCCCGCGAACCGCCTGACCGCACGCTGCCTCCCGCCCTGCGCGGAACGGCGGGGCGCGGGTGGCTCCGCGCGCGTGGAAGCGCGATGTTTCTGCTCCTGACTGTCGTTGGCCTGCTGTATATATTCGGCACGATGTTCGTGACGTATATGACGCAGGAACGAGCCCAGACCGCGAAGCAAGGCGATGGCATCGTTGCCTACTACCTGGCCGAGGCTGGCATCGAGAAGGCCCAGGTGAAGATGCGCGAGCTGTTCACCGAGAAGCTGCTCAAGGAGGGCGAGATCAACGACCGCCTGCTCGCGCTGCTCGACATCGACCGTGCCGAGAACTTCCAGCTCAAGATCGAGATCGCCGACGGCGAGCTGATGAAAAACGGCACGGCGGAAGTGCTTGTCGAGGTCACCAACCTCAAGCTGACGCCATTCAAGACATACATCGACGAGTATGAAGAGGTGCCGTCACCGCTGAAGATCTACCGGAAGCAGAACCGCGACACCTACGCCGACAAGGCGCTGGGTGGCTGGGAAGGAAACCTGCGTTTTATATCGACAGGTACATTCAAGAATACCTCGCGCAAGGTCGAGATGATCCGTGACCTCAAGGTCAGCGACCTGACGCCGCCGGCCGAGAACTACACGCTGTTCGTGTCGGGGAAGAAGGACGAATACATCAAGGAAGGCGAGTTTCGCGTCCGCAACTGGAGCGTCGTCCGCTCGCTCAAGGAGATGATCGACGAGGTTGTCAAACGCACGAACGAGGCTGTCCAGGAAACCCTCGGGAACAACGCCGAAGCCCTGTTCTGGGAGCCCAATGCCGTCAACATGATCAGCTTCGAGGGCGACGTCAAGGTGAAGGTGCTGAAGGTGATCCGCAAGCTCGTCATGTCGGTCACGGACGTGAAGATCAAGGACTACGTCGACACGACGATCCAGAACCTGCATCCGTATCTCTGGGGCAAGATCCGCACGAACGGCCGACTGCACGTGTATCTGCCGTTTTTCGCCGCGGACGATATCATCAACTATTTCGAGGATAACTCCATCTTCTCGCATCAGCGGCCCGAGATCGGTTATCTGTTTTGCAACAACCAGCTCCACGATCCATATCTGAGCAAATACACGTATTACGAGGGCGAGATCATCCGGTATTACCAGAAACTCAAACCCTACGTTCTGGGCATCACCGAGACGCCCTACCCGAGCTCGGACCCATACACGATCAATACCAAGTTCGACTTCACGTCACGGCATCCCGACAAGCTCATGCCCCTTCAGCTCGATCGCATAATAAAACATGCGAAAGAATATGCACACGAATATTACGAGGGCGACCTGAGCGTGAAGGGAACGTATGCTCGCCCCGCCGCCCTCTGGGGCATCGTCTACGTGCAGGGGAACGTGTATCTCGGCGGCCGCATCTCGGGCCAGGCGATGATCGTCACCGAGGGCAACGTGATCCTGACGGACAACGTCATCCACGACAGCGCCGACAGCTTCCTCTCCGTTGTCGCGCTCAACGGCCTCGTTACCTTTCGCCAGGGAATGACGAAAGCGAAGGTCGAATCCGCCATCTATGCGAAGAACAGCATCAAGGGAGGCGAACAGATCTCGATCCTGGGCAACCTCGCCGTCGAGAACCTCAACCGCATGGAAAAGGAAGAGGGGCCGGTTCTGATGCCCAAGCGCGTCTTCATCAACTACGACTCGAATCTCAAGAGCCAGACCGGCAACAACGTCTGCTTCAACATCTCGGAGCGCGTCACCACCTTCCGCGACCGCTGACGTCAAAAGAGACAACCCACCACCGAGACACGGAGACACAGAGTATTTTCAGGCGAAAAGCGTGCTTTTTATAGAGGAATGACTTTTCTCGGTGTCTCAGTGTCTCGGTGGTAAAGCTGTTTGTTTTTTCAGGGATGTGCCGCAAGATACGTGATGGCGGGCAGATCGATGGCTTGGCCGAGGTCGTTGATCACTCGGTAGGATTTCCAGTCGGTCGAGCCGGTGACGGTGATGACGGTTCCCTGCTTCGCGAAAGGTGGCAGCCCGCCCCTGGAGGCTGAGACGAGGAAAACAGGCTGGTTGTTGAAGCCGGGACTGAGCCGGTAGTCGTTCCGGTCGCGGCCCATGCTGTCGAGCTCTTCCTGACTCAGCTCCTTGATCATCAGCAGGAAATCGAGGCCGTATCGGGAGAAGGTCCGGGCAACGTAGCCGCGCCATTCGAGCGTGACCGGGCCGGTGAAGCGGGTCTTGAACTTGATGTCCGCGAGCTGTCGGTAGGTCAGGTTCGAGGTGCCGTAAATCTTCCGGCTGGCGGCGAAACCTTCCTGGACGGGCTTTGCAAGTTCGGCGGCCTCGGCGGCACGCACGCGGGAGATCTCGAGTTTGCGTCGGGCGTCACTCTTGTAGGTCGAGCTGAGTCCCGAGCCGGCGAGCGCCTGTTCAAACAGGGTCGCTGCTCCCGCGTAGTCTTCCATCGTGAAGGCCTGGCTGGCCCGCAGATACAGGTCGTTGGCGACGTCGGTCGACGCCTGGTCGAGACGGTTCTGGAGATTCGGGTTGCCCGGATTCATCGAGTTGGCCTTGGCGTAATACTCGCGGGCGAGGTCGGCGCGGCCCATCCGCTCGTAGATGCGAGCGATCTCGACGGCGACGCCGGCCTGCGGCTTCACCGCGAAGTAGGTCTGGTAGTTCTTCAGCGCCTCGTCGAGCAGGTTCACCTTCGAGTAATCCTGCGCCAGCAGGTAGTAGGCGGCGTGGAAATGCTCGTCGACTCTGATCGCCTCTTCCAGATGCTTGATGGCGGCAAACAAGTCGCCTTTCAGGCTGTAGGCCTTCCCGACAAGGTAGTGCAGGCGGGGGTTGTCGGCATCGTTCTCGAGGAGGGACTCGAGCATGGCGATCGCCTGTTGATATCGGCCTCGCTCGATGAACTCCTCAGCACTCGACTCGGCACCGGTTTTGAGGCTTTCCTTCGCTTTCTGGGCCGCCTGTGGCGGGAGAGGTGGCACCCGGAGGCTCTCGGTGGGTGGCAGCTCCGTCGATGGCGGCATCGCCGGGAGTTGGACGGCCGCCTGTTGTTGCGGTTGCCGGGCCGGTGGCAGGACCGGGAGATCCGGTGTGTATGGCTGGGTTACGACGGGGGCGCGAGTCTGTCGGGAATCAGCCACGCGCGGCTGATTCGGGCGGCTCCTGGCCGCACGTTCCTGCGCGGCTCGTTCGAGCACCGCTGCCTGCTCTTCTCCTCGCTGTCGCTTCATGTCGACGGTGCATCGGGCGATGCCGCGCCGGGCGGCGACCATCGAAGGGTCGAGTACGGCTGCGAGCTGGTATTCCTTCAGGGCTTCCTGAAAGTTGCCGGTCAGTTCGAACACGCGGGCCAGGTTGAAATGCACGCCTGGATGGCGGGGAGACCGTTCGTAGGCCCGCTGCAGACACTGGTGGGCCTGCTTGTAGCGCTGCTGGTAGATATGGTTGACGGCCTCCTCGACGAGGATGTTCGTGTCGTCGAACTGCGCGAAGGCGGGAAGCGTGGTGCCAAGAAGCAGCACGGCAAACCATTTCCGGAAGTTCCATTCAGTGTCGGAGCGTTTCTGCATATTTCATCGTCCTGTTTTTGACGTCATCGGGTCCCTGTGTTACCATCGGTCCGAGAAACCCCATTTCAGATCGGAGGCCGTATGTCGATTTTTCGTTTTATCTGGTGGGCAATGATCATCAGTCTGGCCGCGTTCGCCGGCTACGTCTACGGTTATCTGTCCGAATAAGTTCCGCAGACCGAAGCAACGCCTCCCGGCATGCCCATGAGCACCGGGAGGCGCTTTGTTTTGGGCGGAGCTGTCATCACGCCGCCGGCGGCATCGTCGATGCCTTTTGTTTCTGGGCGAGCCAGGCTGCTTCGCGCAGGGAGTATGCCTTCTGCACGCGAAGCAGCTTGTCGTTGTCGTTGAGCAGTTCTGCCATCGTTTTCAGGGCTCGGAAGTCGCCCTGCCGGAGCATCAGTTCGCCGCAGGCCGCGCGGACCGATTCGTTCTGGTCATTCAACCCCTTGAGCAGCGCGTCATTGGCCTTCGCGCCGTCGATTGCCGCGCGGTATCGGTAGGCTGCGGCACGAATGTTGTGGTCGGCATCGCCACCCAGAGGCGTTGCATACTGTTTGAACTCGACGCTGCGAAGCTTTGTCAGAAGATCGACAAATTGGGCTTTCAGCACCGGGCTGCGTTCCTTGCTCCACATCATGATGATTCGAGGAGCGTCTGCCGGAGCCGCGACTTCCCCCATCGCTTTGATGAAATGTGTCAGCGCCCACTGCGTGGCGGTGTTGTAGGCGGCGGCGAGGCCATTAAAACTGTTCGGAGCGCGGATCTGGCCGATGGCCCAGGCGCTGCGGCCCGCAACGACGCCCTCCTCGTCGGACAACATCCGGATCAGCTGCTGGACAGCCTGTGCGATCTTGTAGGTGCCGGCAAGCCAGGCGCCGCTGGAGCGTTCCCAGCGGTTTGGCGAGAGCATGAACCGATCAAGCTCGGCGTTGATCCGGTCGCCAAGGCCGTTGTCGTAATAAATGCACATGACGTTCGCCTTGACACGGTTCGACGGGTCGCGCAGGAAAGGGGTCACGATGCCTTCGATCAGCGGGAACGGCAGTTGGCCGAGGGCTTCGATGGCGTTCGCCCGAATCCGAGCCTCCGAATGGAGGAGGCTGTGCTGAAAATAGGCGACCAGGGCCTGTTTACGGTATTTCCCCAGAGAGAGAAGGGCGGTCGCGAAGACGTTGTTGTTGTCTTCGGATTCAAGCAGGTTGATGAGCACGTTGCAGGCGGGCTCGAGGGGAGCGAGATACCCGAGCACGAGGGCGGCGTCGATACGCACACCGATATCCGGATCGCGGCTCGCCTTGGCCAGAAAATCCCAGGGGACGTGCTCGCCGAAGTAATGAAGCCCTCTGACGAGGGTCTGGCGGAGCTTCGGTGAAAGCTCGTTCTGCGCGGTCTGGATCAGCGGCGGCAGGAACGTCGGATCACCGCTGAGCGCGAGCGAGTGGACCGCGAAGAGTCTCGTGTTGAGATCGGCTGACGACAAGGCCTTGACGAGCGTCTGATACGAAGGCTTCAGGCCGATGACGCCGCAGAGTTGGATGGCCTTCCATTTCACGAGCCGGTCGGAGTCGTTCAGCAGCGGGAGAATCAGTTCACCGTCAAATTCCTGGGGAAACGCCTGTAGACCTTCCAGCGCCAGGAAGCGGATGTTCGGATTCGGATCCTTGAGCGCAAAGCCATACTGGCGGATGATTCGGTGTTTCAGTTCGTCGGGTGCGGACATCGGATGATCCCCATCGTGTTTTCTATCGTTATATCTATCGCAAAAGCCAGTTTCACATTTCCGTTCGTGTCGAGCCTCTCGAAGCACGAAAGGCTCTCGCCCCTCGTCGGCATGCTCAGGACAGATTTCGATACGCTCAGGTCGAACGGGTGTTATTCATTTTCAAACCACAATAGTATACCCCGGGGGACGAAGCGGCGTCATTTCGATTTGAGATGCTTGGCCACCAGAAGCTTCATATACTCCTCGCGCAGCTCGGCTACCCCGTACATTGCCGCCTGGATGATATCGCGTTGGGAAAGGTTGAAGCGCTGCTTGACCTCTTCCATGGGCACGCCGGCCGCGAGCTGGTCGAGCACGGCCTCGATGATCGGGTTCCTTCCCGTTCGGGTTCCAGCTTGTTTTTTTGCAGACGTCATACCCTATCTATCGACAGGAGGGGGCGATTCGGCAATCCCCCCCTTCGGAGAATTGCCGAATCGGGAAGTGCGAAGAGTGAAGTTTGAAGTTTGAAAAGGGGCTGAATATGGTATCATCACGAACCTTCGAGACTTCGCGAATTTGATTGCCACGGAGACATGACCATGGACCTAATGCTGTACAACACGATGAGTCGCACGAAAGAGAAGTTCGTCCCGCTGGTGGAGGGGCATGTTGGCATCTATGTCTGCGGGCCGACTGTCTACGGGCCGCCGCATCTTGGCCATGCAAAGAGCTATATAACGTTCGATGTGCTTGTGAAGCATCTCCGGAAGCGCGGGTTCAATGTGCGTTATGTGCAGAATATCACCGACGTTGGCCATCTGACCGATAACGCCGACGCCGGCGAGGACAAGATCCAACGCCAGGCGCGCATCGACCGCGTTCACCCCTACGAGATCGTTGACAAGTGCATGTTCCAGTATATGCATGACATGGAACGACTGCGCGTTGCGCACCCGAGCTTCTACGTGCGCGCGTCCCAGCATGTCGGCGAGCAGATCGAGGCCGTTCAAAAGCTTGTTGAGAAAGGCCATGCGTACGTTTCCGACGGGAACGTGTATTTCGACGTCGCTTCGTTCAAACACTACGGCAAGCTTTCGGGCCGCACGGTCGACGAACTGCGCGAAGCGGTGCGCGTCGAGGCTCGTTCCGACAAGCGCAATCCTCAGGACTTCGCGCTCTGGAAGCGCGCAGAGCCCGACCACATCCTCCAGTGGAACTCGCCCTGGGGTCCCGGATATCCCGGCTGGCATATCGAGTGCTCGGTCATGAGCACCAAGTATCTGGGCGAGACGTTCGACATCCACGGCGGCGGTCTCGAGAACATGTTTCCGCACCACGAGTGCGAGATCGCGCAGAGTGAGGCCGTCACCAACAAGCCGTTCGCGCGCTACTGGGTTCATAACAACATGGTCACGGTCGATGGCGTGAAGATGGGCAAGTCGCTTGGCAACTTCCGCACCTGTGCAGACCTGCTCGAGCGACACAGCCCCGAAGCCCTCCGGGTCTTCATTCTCTCGACCCATTATCGCTCGCCCAGCAACTACACGGAAGAGGCGATCGGCGCCTCCGCGACCGGCCTCCAGCGGCTCGGCCAGCTCCATGCCGCTCTCGATGCGCTCGCGAAGCAGGGCGTGTCGGCCGGCGCGCAGGACGCGGCGCTCCTGGATGCCGTCGAGGCGACGGGAAAGGCCGTCGGCGAAGCGCTCGATGACGATCTTGACACCCCCGGCGCCATCGCACACCTGTACACGTTCGTGACGACGGCGAATCGCCTGATGGCCGGCGGCATCTCCTCCGGCGCGGCAAACAAAGCTCTCGATATGCTTCGCGGTTGGAGCGGCGACGTCCTCGGCATCCTGCCTCCCGTTCAGGGCGGAGCCGCCGGAGGCGTCGACATCGATCCGCTGATGGGCATCATCCTCGACCTGCGGAAAGAGATGAAGACGAGCAAACGATACGATCTTGCCGATCAGATTCGCGATCGGCTCAAGACCGCCGGTATCACGATCGAGGATACGCGGGACGGCGCCCGCTGGCGGCGCGCGTGACCGGTGCGGGAAGCCCTGCCGACGCGCTGAAATTCACGTTTTCCCGGCCCTGGGAGAAACGACGGGCGGAGAAGTTGACCGCGCGCACCCTCGCCTATATCGGCGACTGCGTGTTCGAGCTGGGAAACCGGCTTCGCCACGTGGAAAGCGGGACCGACGATGCCGGTCACCTGCACTCGTCCGTCGTCAAACTCGTGTGCGCCCCCAACCAGGCGCGCATGTTCGAAACCGTCTGGGAGCGCGTTTCCCCCGAGGAGCAGGAGTTGCTCCGCCGGTGGCGCAACGCCAAGATGCCATATCGTGGCCCCCGGATGGATCGTCTCACCTACGCGCGCGCGACGGCGCTCGAAGCGTGGGTGGGCTACCTGTTCCTGACCGGCCAGGATTCCCGCCTGGACGAGTTGTTCGAGCTCGTGACCCCGCCCGAGCCGGCGCCGCCGGCAGATGAAGAAGGAGATTCCGATGAGTAACGACCGCCCAAAACGCTTCAATCCAGGCTTCCGCCGTTCCGACGGCCCCGCTCACGGAGCGCGCGACCAGAAAAAGGCCGAGTGGTGGAGCGAGAAGCAGGGCCATCACAAAAAGCACGGTGGCCAATCCCCGAACGACGGTCCTCCTCAGCGCAAAAAGCGGGATGAATACGAGCCTCGCGAACCGCGCGAGTCCCGTGAACCCCGCGAATTCCGCGAGCCGCATGAAGCCGGTGATGCAGGGCAGCCGCGTGGCGGCCGAGACGGATATGAATCCCCGCGGCGCGGCAACGGCCGCCGTGTTGGAGGCGAGTTTGGCCGCAGGGATCGCGGTCCCCGGCGCGAGGGCGGTGAGCAGGGAAAGAAACATGGGTTCCAGAAGCACGGCGAAGGTCGGAAGCCGGGTGGTTTCGAGGGGCATCGCGGCGATCGTGATGCGCACCGATTCGAGGAACCGCGTCATGCCCGGCCGTCGTACGAGACGGTGCAGGAGAGCGGCGAAGACGATTCGATGTGGGTTGTCGGCCGGCACGAGGTGATCGAGCTGCTCCGGGCGAATCGTCCGATCGAGTCGATTGTCATTGCCGACTCGGCGCATGGCGAGCCGATTCGCGAGATCCGCGAGGAGGCCCATCGGCGAAAGCTGAAGCTGCAGGTGATCCCTGTTCAGGCGTTCCGGCGCCGTTTTGGCGACGACACGCAGAGTGTCGCCGCGAAAACCGGGGCGTTCGAGTATACGGAGTTCGAGGCGCTTCTCGACGAGTGTGAAAAGGATCCTGAGGCCGTCCTCGTGGCGTTGAACCATGTGGAGGACCCACGCAATCTCGGGGCCGTGGTGCGGACGGTCGAGGCCTCCGGTGCCTCGGGAATCGTGATTCCGAGAGAGCGGGCCGCGGCGATGACGTGTGGCGCGATCCGTACAGCCCAGGGGGCCGCTTCCCATCTGCCGGTTGCAAAGGTCGTGAACCTGGGTGTGGCGATCGAAGCCGCGAAGAAGCGTGGGTTCTGGGTCGTCGGCCTCGACGGGGCCGCCCCGAAACGATATGATGAAATCCGGTACACGGGGCGTGTGTTGCTCGTGGCGGGTGGGGAGGATGTAGGGCTGGGAGTCCGCATCGGAGGCGCGTGCGACGAGTGCGTGTCGATTCCGCTGGGCGGGAAGACTCCTTCGCTGAACGTTTCCGTCAGTACAGCGGTCGTGCTGTTCGAAGTCCTGCGACAAAAGGCGTTTGCAGTCCGTGGCCGTCGCGAAAAATAGATATTGACATTCGATCGAACTTCCCTTATAATCGCCAAATACCGGTGGCCTTGCCGGTACGTTCTTTGACCAATGAAATGCAAACATGCCGATGTAGCTCAACTGGCAGAGCATCTGATTTGTAATCAGAAGGTTGTGGGTTCGATTCCCATCGTCGGCTTGTGCAGATACCTGGATGGGTGCCCGAGTGGCTAAAGGGGGCAGACTGTAAATCTGTTGGCTCGCGCCTACGGTGGTTCGAATCCATCCCCATCCATTTCTCGCCCGTGTAGCTCAGTCGGTAGAGCACTTGCATGGTAAGCAAGAGGTCACCAGTTCAATCCTGGTCGCGGGCTTTTATTTCTATCGCTCATACATCATCAGGAGGACCACATGGCTAAGGAAACTTTTACCCGGACCAAGCCGCACGTCAACGTCGGTACGATCGGTCACATCGACCACGGCAAGACCACTCTCACGTCTGCCATTACGCTGACTTCGGCCAAAGCCGGCAAGGCGAAGGCGCTGGCGTATGATCAAATCGATTCCGCCCCTGAAGAAAAGACCCGCGGCATCACGATCAACACCTGCCACGTCGAGTATGAGACCGACATCCGGCACTATGCCCATGTGGACTGCCCCGGTCACGCCGATTACATCAAGAACATGATCACCGGCGCCGCCCAGATGGACGGAGCGATTCTCGTCGTTTCCGCTTCCGACGGCCCGATGCCCCAGACCAAGGAACACGTCCTCCTGGCCCGCCAGGTCGGCGTTCCCTACATCATCGTGTTCCTGAACAAGTGCGACATGGTTGACGATCCCGAGCTGCTCGACCTCGTCGAGCTCGAAGTTCGCGACCTGCTCAACAAATACGAGTTCCCTGGCGACAAGACCCCGATCGTTCGCGGCAGCGCCCTCAAGGCCATGGAAGCCGGCGGCGAAGGCCCTGCGGTCGAGCCGATCAAGACCCTGCTCAAGACCCTCGACGAGTATATTCCCGAGCCGCAGCGCGAGCTCGACAAGCCCTTCCTGATGCCCGTCGAAGACGTGTTCACGATCACCGGCCGCGGCACCGTCGTGACGGGCCGCATCGAGCGCGGCATGATCAAGGTCGGCGATGCCATCGAGATCGTCGGTCTGATGGACGAAGTCAAGACCTCGACCGTCACGGGCGTCGAGATGTTCCGCAAGACCCTCGACCAGGGTCAGGCTGGCGACAACGTTGGTCTGCTGCTCCGCGGCATCACCAAGGAAGAAGTCGAGCGCGGCATGGTTCTGGCCAAGCCGAAGAGCATCACCCCGCACAAGAAGTTCAAGGCCCAGGTCTACATCCTGTCGAAGGAAGAGGGTGGCCGCCATACGCCGTTCTTCAGCGGCTATCGCCCCCAGTTCTACTTCCGCACGACGGACGTCACCGGCGTCGTCCAGCTGGGCGAAGGCAAGGAAATGGTCATGCCGGGCGACCGCGCTGAGTTCATCTGCGAGCTGATCACCCCGATCGCGTGCGAGCAGGGTCTCCGCTTCGCCATCCGCGAAGGCGGCCACACCGTCGGCGCAGGCGTTGTCGCCTCGATCACCGAGTAAGTCATAACGGAGCCCCGGGGCGGGGCAACCGCCCCGGGGTTTTTCTTCCGGCCCGATTCGTGGGTCGAATGTTCCGAAAAGAGGGAGTCCTATGCGAGAACAGATCAACCTGGTGTGCACGAGCTGCAAGCGCAAGAATTACACGTCCATGAAGAACAAGCGCAACGACCCTGACCGCATCGAGCTGAGCAAATACTGCCCGGCAGAGCGGAAGCACACTCCCCACAAAGAGGGCAAGTAAGCGTTTCTGAACCGAGCGGAACGAAACCAGCGCGCAAAACGCTGGTTTTACCGTCAAAGTACAGATGATTCAACGTCTAGGGCTGTAGCTCAATTGGCAGAGCACCGGTCTCCAAAACCGGGGGTTAGGGGTTCGATTCCCTTCAGCCCTGCTTGATACAAGATCACTTACTATATAGAGGGGCACATGGATAAGTTACGCACCTACTGGAAAGAACTGTCCCGGCATCTGATGGAAGTCTGGATCGAAGTGCGACCCGAGAAGGGCCGCGTCGCCTGGCCGACCTACGAGAACATCAAGCTCTCGACGAAGGTCGTCATCATTTCGTCCATCGGCCTTGGGCTGTTCATCGGCCTTCTCGATGTCGTGTTCGGTGAAGTGCTGAAGGTCATCGTGGGTGGCGGGAAGGTCGGACTGTGAACATCTCCAGAGCTAAATGGTATGTGATCCATACCAATTCCGGGTCTGAATACAAGGTCAAGGCCAACCTGGAACACCGCGTCCAGCTTCTCGGGAAACAGGAGCGCATCTTCGAGGTGCTCGTTCCGACCGAGAGCGCCGAGCGCGTTCAGGACGGCGAGCGCGTCACCCAGACCCGCAAGATTTATCCCGGCTACGTCCTCGTCCAGATGAACATGGACGACGACACGTGGACGGTCGTGAAGAACACCCCCGGCGTCACCGGGTTCGTCGGACTCGGCGACAAGCCGACCCCGCTTCACGACAAGGAAGTGCAGAACGTCCTGCGCACGGCCGGCATCGGCCCGCAGCGGTCGGCTGCCATGACGCCCATCGGGTTCACCGAGGGCCAGACGGTCAAGATCATCGATGGTCCGTTCACGGATTTCATCGGTGTCATCAAGGAAATCAACCAGGAAAAGCGCAAGGCCAAGGTGCTGGTTTTCATCTTCGGGCGCGACACCGCAATCGAAGTCGATCTCATCCAGCTCGAAGAGTCCTGACGCTCTCCCCTAACGTTCGAAGGAGTACAAGAACATGGCCAAGAAAGTTACCGGTTTCGTCAAACTGCAGATTCCCGCCGGCAAGGCAAATCCGGCTCCCCCGGTCGGTCCGGCCCTTGGCCAGCACGGCGTCAACATCATGGACTTCTGCAAGAACTTCAATGCCAGAACGTCCAAGGAAGGCGATGCCGTCATCCCGGTCATCATCACGGTTTACAGCGATCGGTCTTACACGTTCATCACCAAGACCCCGCCCGTGGCCTTCCTTCTGAAGAAGGCCGCGAAGATCGAGAAGGGCAACGCCACCTCCGGCCGCACCAAGGTCGGCAAGGTGAACCTCGCCCAGATCACCGAGATCGCCAAGCGCAAGATGCCCGACCTGACCGCAGGCTCGATGGAAGCCGCGATCAGCATGGTCAAGGGTACTGCCCGCAGCATGGGCATGGAAGTCGTCGACTGATTCCGCATTCAACCGGTCCGAAACGGCCGGCCAACCCTGAAGAAAGGAGGAAAACATTACCCGTATGCCGAAACACTCCAAGCGTTTTGCAGCTCTGAAGGAAAAGCATGTCGTCCTGGGTCAGGTCTTCGCCCCGGAGGCTGCGTTCGAGAAGGTCGTCGCCTGCGCATCGGCCAAGTTCGATGAAACCGTCGACATCGCCGTTCGCACCGGTCTCGATCCGAAGTATGCCGATCAGCAGCTGCGTGGCAGCGTTGTGCTGCCTCATGGCGTAGGCAAAACCTGCCGTGTCGTGGTTTTTGCCGCTGGCGAGAAGGCCAAAGAGGCCGAAGCTGCTGGAGCAGACTTCGTTGGTGCCCAGGATTTGGTTACCAAGATCGAAGGAGGCTGGACGGAGTTCGATGCCGCCGTGGCGACCCCCGACATGATGAAGTTCGTCGGAAAGCTCGGCCGCATTCTGGGCCCCCGCAACCTGATGCCCAACCCCAAGGTCGGAACCGTGACCATGGACATCGGAAAAGTGGTCCAGGAACTCAAGTCCGGTAAGGTGCAGTACCGCGTCGAGAAGGCCGGTATCATCCACTCGATCATTGGCAAAGCCTCGTTCGGTGCGAAGAAGCTGCACGACAACTTCCTGACCTTCTTCCAGGCCATCAACAAGGCCAAGCCGTCCGGCGCGAAGGGGACCTACATCAAGGGCTGCACCATCAGCTCGACGATGGGCCCTGGCATCGATCTCGATGTCAACGCCGCACGCGCAACGGTCGAGAAGATCGCCGTTTGATGTGCATTCCCGCTTCCGGTCGCTGACGCGACCTGAGGCAGTCCTGAGTCGTAGACGCGGGTCCTATGCGTTAATCGGCTCGATCCGCAAGGGTCGGCCGGCCTGCCGAGACTGATGAAACCTCGTTTGATCGCGAAGGGTTTCCGGTTTCGGACCGGAAACCCTTTTTGATTACGGCAATACAACACAGCCACCGAAGGAGGTGACTCACAGAAATGGCAGATATGAAACTCAAGGAATCCTACATCAAGGACCTCCAGGAGAAGCTTTCGAAGGCCAAGGTCGTCATCGTGGCCGGATGCGAAGGCGTCACCGTCGATGAGATGAATGCCGTCCGCAAGAGCATTCGCAACCTCGGCGACGAGATGCGCGTCGTCAAGAACAAGCTCGCCCGCCGCGCCCTGCACGATCCGCAGCACCAGGCGCTCGAGCCCTTCCTGACCGGCGAAAACACCGTGACGTTCGGATATCACGACGAGGCGGCGCCCGTGAAGGCGCTGTTCGAGTTCGCCGAGAAGGCGAAGAAGTTCCAGTTCAAGGCCGGCCTGCTCGGCGACAAGGTTCTGACCGTGAAGGATCTCGAGGCTCTCTCGAAGCTTCCGTCCAAGCAGCAGATGCTCAGCATGCTGCTCTCGACCATGGTCGGACCGATCCGGAACATGCTCTCCGTCTCTCAGGGCCCGATCCGCAAGTTTGCGTATGCCCTGCAGGCTCTCAAGGAGCAGAAGGAAAAGGCCGCGGCCTGATCCCGCTCTATATCGTTCACTATCATTCGAATTCATCGAAGCAACAAGCATATAAGAAGGAGTTAGAACAATGAATAAGGACCAGATCCTGGAAGCTATCGGCAGCATGTCGGTTCTCGAGCTCTCCGAGCTCGTCAAGGCCATGGAAGACAAGTTCGGCGTCACCGCCGCCGCCCCGGTCGCCGTCGCCGCCGTCGGCGCCGCCGCCCCCGCCGCTGCCGCCGCCGAGAAGACCGAGTTCGACGTCGTTCTCGAGAACTCCGGCGCGAACAAGATCAACGTCATCAAGGTCGTCCGCGAATTGACCGGCCTGGGTCTCAAGGAAGCCAAGGACCTCGTCGATGGCGCCCCGAAGACCGTGAAGGAAGGCGCTCCGAAGGCCGACGCCGAGAGCATGAAGAAGAAGCTCGAAGAAGCCGGCGCGAAGATCACCCTCAAGTAAGCACCCAAAGATAGAACCGTGCGGCCTTTTGGCCGCACGGTTTTTCTTTGGGTGAAATTCGAAGAGTGAAGTTTGAAAGAGGGCTAGGAAGATGAGTTCATTGCGCCTTTTCGATAGCCGGCGCGGTCAACGGTGATGTCCGTAAAGCCGATGGCCTTGAGCCGGTCGAGCATCGTGGGCAGGAGAGCCTGGGCTTTCGCAACTTCAGCTGCCGGAACTTCGATTCGGGCGGTAGAGCCAAGATGGCGCAGTCGGCAGTCGGTGAAGCCGGCTTCGCGAAGGAGTGCCTCCCCTTCCTGGATCTGGCGGAGTTTTTCAAGGGTGACGGGGGTGCCGAAGGGGATACGGGTTGCAAGACAGGGGCCGGGCGGCCTGATCAGATCGGATGCAGACCATGAAATCAGGGTCTCACGGATGGCCCGCTTGTCGAACCCGGCCAGCTCGAGCGGGCTGGAGATACCCAGTTCGGCGAGGGCGCGCCGACCGGGCCGGTGGTCGCTGCGGTCATCGATGTTCGAGCCGTCGGCAAGGATCCAGTCATCCGGCTTGATGTCGAGAAGCGTGGTGAAGACATGCTTCTTGCAGTGGTAACAGCGGTCGGGCGGGTGAACGGCGAAGGCATCAAGAGGGAGAACACTCAGGGGAACCTCGACGAGGTCGAGCCCGTGTCGCATGGCCGCATCACGCGCCGAGCCGATTTCGTGGCCCGACATGACCTCGGAAACCACCAGGAAGGCTCTGCTTGCCTTGCCGATGGCTCGTTTTGCCGCAAGCGCCAGAAACGCACTGTCCATGCCGCCCGAATACGCAACCGCAACCCCGGTTTGATTCGAAAACCAGCCGTTGAGTGCATCCAGTGACCGTTCGATATTCGTATCCATAAGGCCTCAGTATATCTCAACCCGCTCGGCCACCCCCACAAAAGAATCATAATACCATTGGCTATACAACACTCGGGGCGGTTCACGAATCGCCCGAAACGGGAACCAAGATATCAGGCCGCTCTTACCCCTGAGACGCCGAGGCGCAGAATACGAAGATGCATGAACATGTTCTTCAGCGTCTCTGCGCCTCCGTGGTTTCGTTCTCGTATCTTTGTGCTTTTGTGTCTTTGAGGGAAATATTCTCAGTGCATCTGGGTCTCCGTGGTTCGTCGTATCCTGTGGTATGATGCCACCTGTGAATCTTCCACCACGGAGGCTGCATGTCACTCGATAAACTGCATTTCCGCGGCGGTTACAACTTCCTCGGCCTGCCGGCTGATGAAGCCCGCTATGAAAACGCCCATGCCGTTATTCTCCCCGTACCGTACGACAGCACGACATCCTATCGTGCGGGTACCCGTGAAGGTCCGGCTGCCCTCCTCATGGCCTCGCGGAACGTCGAGCTGTACGATCTGGAGCTTGACTGCGAGCCTCTCAATACAGGCGTCTGCACCCTCCCTGAACTCGAACCCGACATGTCCGGTCCACAGGCGACGATCAAGAGCGTGGAAGCGGCGGTCGCGGCCATCTGCGCCGATCACAAGTTCCCCGTCGTCCTCGGCGGCGAGCACAGTATCTCGACCGGCCCGGTACGCGCGCTGCGGAAGAAATACGGCGAGGAGTTCAGCATCCTTCAACTCGATGCCCACGCGGACCTGCGGGATTCGTTCGAAAACACGCCTTACAACCATGCGTCCGTCATGCGCCGTGTCTACGATCTCGCCGAACTGACCCAGGTTGGTATCCGGAACATCTCGTCCGGTGAGATGGCGTTCGTTCGAGAAGTTCGTCATGACGGTATTTTCTGGGCCCACGACTTGCAGGGACCTGCCGAATCCTGGATCCCTCGGGTTGTCGATCGATTGAAAAAACATGTATATATAACGATCGATCTTGATGTGTTCGACCCCTCGATCATGCCTGCCGTCGGAACCCCGGAGCCGGGTGGCCTGCTCTGGTATCCGGTTCTCCAGTTGCTCGATGCGGTTGTCGCGAAGAAAAATGTCGTCGGCTTCGATGTCATGGAACTCTGTCCGATCCCCGGACAGATTGCGGGCGATTTCCTGGCGGCGAAGCTCGTGTTCAAACTGCTCGGCAAGGTTTTTGCCCGCAACGGCTGGATTGACCGGGGCGAGGGCTGATCCGACGTGTCTCTTCCCGACATTCTGGGCGTGATAGTCGCCGTGATTCTCGGTGCGGCCATCGGACCTCGTATATCATGGGCAATACGCTCGTGGCCCGGCCACGAGGATCTGCTCGAGGACTATACAAAATGCCACACCTGTCCTGGAGGTCTTCGTCGGGGCTGCGTGAACGCAGGGAAAAAACAGGACCTCGCCTACCTGGTCTTCTCGGCTGCGCTGGCCGGTCTCTCCGTCGGCATCTGGGGGATCGGCACGAAGGCCGCTCTTTCCTGGGTCTTCGGCGTTTCATGCATGATCATCACGGTCGTCGACGTCAGATTCCTCATCATACCCGACAAACTGTCGATCAACGGCAGTTGGGCCGGGCTTGCCTATGCCATGGCCTGCTGGATCTGGACGTCGCCGCTCGGAAAACAGCCGCCGCAGCACTACGTGACGCTCACCGACAGCATTTTGGGCTTTCTTCTCGGGGGCGGGTTTCTCTGGGCGCTCGGCTGGCTTGCCTGGAAAATCCTGAAAAAGGAAGGCATGGGAGGCGGTGACGTGAAACTGCTCGCCGCCTTCGGCGCCTGGATGGGCTGGAAACCGGTCATCGCGATCGTCATCCTCGCCAGCCTCCTCGGAACCATCGGCGGCGTCAGCAGCATCATATACCAGAAAATACGATATCACCGTCAATACAAGCCGCTCACGCACATGATCCCCTTCGGCCCATATCTGTGCGTGGCGTTCCTGTTCGTCTTCTATTGCGGCATGCAACCGCTTCTCAACGTCATGGACATGTACCACGCATGGGTTGAGGCGAAATTTCTGCACGGACGCTGATCGGCCCTGGCCGAGAAGTCCGACAATGAACGGATGGAAACCCGACTCTCCTATTTCGACGTCTATCTGGAACTGCCGGCCGACCTGCTGGAACAGGCCTTCGCACTGAACCGGCGCGTCGTCTCTTTCGCCGGCGGCGGTATCGATTTCGACGCGGGCAGGATCCCGCATATTACCTTATATATGGGACTGTTCCCTGAGGCCGAGAGGGCAGCCATCGTTCGCGAATTGAAGACCGTCGGGGCGGAGACGCCCCCCCTCCCGATCATTCTGCGGGAGATCGAAACCTCCAGGGATGGATATGTCTTCTGGAAGGTCGTTGCGGACGAATCCCTCCTGCGCCTGCACGAACGCGTCGTCATGGCGCTGAACCCCATGAGACGTGGCGCGGTCCGTGAGAAGTATCTCGAAGATCAGGAACGGTTCACAAAGGAAGAATGTCTTTATATTATGAAATATGGATTTCCGTGGGTGATGAACCGGTATCGGCCGCATGTGACGGTAGGCCATCTCCGGGAAGGGGCGACGGAGGCCGCAGAGTCGCTTGGATGCCCCGAGGCGCGCGGAGAGGCTTCCCGAATCGTCCTGGGCAGCGTCGGGGAACACGGCGTCATCCTCGAGGCATATGAGACGTTCCCCCTGACGGGATCCATGTAAAGGAGAAAGAACACTGATGGCACGCCACATGTTTTTCATCGTCTGTGTGACTCTGACCATCGCCGTATTCGTGACCGCCTGCAGGCCTGAAAGCCCCGTCGTAACGGCGTATGTCACGGTCGATCAGCCATTCGCCGAGCCGGTTCTGGCGAGTTTTACCGCGCGGACCGGGATCCGCGTGAAGCCCGTCTTCGATACCGAGGCGGCCAAAACGGTCGGTCTCGCGAACCGGCTTCGCGCCGAGCGGGCGCGCCCCCAGTGCGACGTATTCTGGAGCTCGGAGTTTGCCTACACCGTGCGGCTTGCCGCGGAGGGAATGTTCGCCTCCCGCGACTGGCCGACGGCCACCGGTCTGCCACCAGAGCTCCGCGACCCAGAGGGGCGGTGGGTGGGATTCGGCCTGCGGGCTCGCGTGCTGATCGCGAACACGACGAAGCTTGCTGCCGCGTCGATGCCGACAAGACTCGCCGACCTGCTCTCCCCCGCATGGAAGCCAGGTGAGGTAGCCATCGGCCTGCCCCTCTTCGGAACGACGAACACCCATGCCGCGGCCATGCTCGCCATGAGCGGCGAAACCGGCATGCTCGGTTTTTTCGATGAGCTCAAGCGGAACGGGGCGGCGATCGTCGACGGAAACGCTGTCGTACGCGATCGCGTGGCGGCCGGTGCTTGTTTCGTCGGCCTGACCGACACCGACGACGCTCTCGTCTCGGTAGCCCGCGGCGACCCGGTGCGCATGATCATTCCAGACCAGGAACCGGGCGGCTCGGGAACCCTGCTGATCCCGAACACCGTCGCCGTGATCGCGGGCGCCCCGCATGCCAGCGAAGCCGCGCAATTGGCCGATTATCTCGCCTCGGTCGAGGTCGAGGCGATGCTGGCGACCGGCGAATCGAAGCAGATTTCCGCTCGCCCGGGCGGCCCCGTTCCCACCGGCCTGCCGGCGCTCGATTCCCTCCGACCCCTGCCGGTCGGCCTTGCATCAATAGCTGAAGCTATACCATCGGCGACGGCGCTGCTGCGCGACCGCTTCATGCGCTGAGCCGGAACCATGGACGACTGGTGGCCTGCCGCGGCGCGCACGAAACGCGCCGTTATGGCGGCCGTCGCCTTCGCCGGACTGCTGATCCTCGCTCCCCTGGCGGTCATGGCGCTGACTTCCACCCTGCGGGAGTCATCTGCGATGAGCGTGGCGGGCTGTTCGCCAGCCTGGGATCGGCTGTGGCTGCTTGCCGCGCGGTCGGCCGGAATCGCGTTCGGAACGGCTACGCTCGCGGTCCTTGCAGGCGGCGGACTTGCTTGGATGCTCCTGACCCGCCCGGGGTTCCTTCCGCGAGCTCGTGAACTCTTCTTGCTTCCTCTCGTCGTGCCGCCCTATCTGCTGACGCTGGGCTGGGTCGCCGCATCGGATGCCGTCGCCATGGCCTTCTCTCTCACGCCGGGGCTCAGCGGCCCGGGCTGGGCCGTCATCATTCTCGGTATGGCCTCGGCGCCGCCCGTTGCCCTCGTTCTTGAAGCGGTGCTCCGAAGAAACCTCGCGGCCCCGTTCGAATCCGCGCTGGCGGCCTTCGGTCCGTCCGGGGTCTTGTGCGTGGCCGTCATTCCGGTGCTGCGGCGCCCCGCCGCCGCCGTCTGGATGTTCGTGTTCGGCCAGACCCTCGCGGAGTATGGGGTGCCGTTGTATCTGCAGACACCCGTTCTGGCCACCGAACTCGTTTCGTCGTTCACGGGCGGTAGCTCGGCCGGCAGTGTCCTTCTTTCCGCCTGGCCGCTTGCCCTGCTCGTCGGTTGCACGGCCGCCGCCTGGAGCATGATGGCCGTGCGAGAGGGGGTGTCGCGACGGGCGGGAGAACGTCCCGGGCGGGTGCTCTGGCTCGACGCCGATGTCTGGCCGGCCTGGTGGCGCGTCGGAACTGCGATCGGCTGCTTCACGGCGCTGTGCGGCATCGCGGTACCCGTTGCGGGGCTGGTCCTCGGGGCCCTGCGGACGGGGGGCGGGGCGGCCATCCTGGCGGCCGCGTTCCCCGCCTTGTGGACGTCCGTGATGATCGCCGGAGGCTGCGCGCTCGTTGCGCTCGTGCCGGCCCTGGTTCTCGGGGATGCGCTTGGCGCGGCCGCGAAACGAATTCCCTTGATGGCGTCGGCGCTGGCTCTCGCCATTCCCGCCGGATGCACGGGAGTCGCGCATGCCGGATTCTGGAACATGTCGCCGTTTGCCGGCGGCGAAACAGCGATCTGGTGCGGCCACCTGGCCCGTATTCTTCCCGCAGCCTGGCTCGTGGCCTCGTTCATGCGGGGACCTGCCGGCTTCCCGCCCGCCGCGGAAGCGGCGATGCTGCTGCCTGGAAACGCTTTCCGAAGAATCCTCCTTCGGATGCGGCTTGAATTTCCCCGGGTGTGCGCCGTGGCCGGAGTCGCCTTTGCCGTGTCGATCCGGGAACTCGATGTATCGCTTCTCACGGTGCCGCCGGGCGGGGAAACCCTCCCGTTGCGCCTGTTCAATCTCATGCATTACGGCGCCGGAGGCGACGTGTGCAGACTGGGTCTGCTGCTCGGTCTTCTGCTCGCGGCCGTGACGCATGCCGCCGCGGCTTATGCTCTCCCAGAGCGGAAAGGAAGCGTATGAGAGACGGATCGCTCGTCGTAACAGGCGTCACGAAGAGGTTCAATGGACGCCCTGTTCTCGATGAACTGCGGCTGAACATCGACGCGGGCACGGCGGCCGTGCTGTTCGGGGCGTCAGGCTGCGGAAAAAGCACGTTGCTCAGGCTCATTGGCGGTTTCGATGCTCCGGATTCCGGCACGATCAGGATTGGCGATTCCGACATGTCATCACCCGGTCGGATCGTCCCGCCCTGGTTGCGAAACGTCGGGATGCTGTTCCAGGGCGATGCCCTATGGCCGCACCTGACGATCGCGGAGCAGGTCCGCATGGTTGCGGAAGCCGCGCCGAACCGCCTTCCCGAAGAACTGATCAGGGAATTCGGTGACCGGCTCGGAATCTCAACCCTGTGGAACCGGTTTCCCGGAGACCTTTCTGGCGGGGAATCCCGTCGTGCCGCTTTGATACGCACCCTGGCCGCAATTCCGGCACTTCTGCTCCTCGACGAACCGTTCGCCCATCTCGATGAAGACTCCCAGCACCTCGTCGCGGCTGTTATCCGGGACTGGCACACAGCAACCGGCGCGACGCTTCTCATCGTTTCCCATGAATCCGCGCTCCTCCCTTCAAGCTTTCGCCTTCGTCTCGATGCCGGGCGAATCGAGCCGAAGGCGAATGTGTGACGTTAGAAGGTTGAAGCACCACCCTTTCAAACTTCTGACTTTCCCTTTTCCCGACCCGGTTGACACGAGGGCGGAAAAGGGGTACAAGGTGGCTGGGGAGAACGGAAAACGGTCGAATGCCGTTGCGAGTCCGTCGCTGTAGCCGGGGACGACCGCCGCATCATGCCACTGTCTGAAAAGATGGGAAGGCGCGGCGAAAGAACGATCCGGAAGCCAGAAGACGTTGCCCCGCCGAACGAACGGATCATGCCTTCGCGACAAGGAGACGGCAGTATGACTGCGCTATCTTTTGCACTTCCGGCGACGATCGCCGCCATCACCCCCGCCGACGAAACTTGGCGCGCCCGCGCGCGAGAGCGGCTTTCGAACCTCACGATGCCGACATGGGCCATGGGCCGCGTCATGGACCTGGCGCTCGACGTCGCGGGCATGACCCGCTCGCTAACCCCGCGTCTCGACAGGCGTGCCGTCGTCGTCATGGCCGGCGATCACGGTGTGACGGCCGAAGGGGTCAGCCCCTATCCGTCAGAGGTCACGGTTCAGATGATGCGCAACTTCATTGCGAAGGGGGCCGGCATCAACGCCGTGGCCGGGGTCGTCGACACCGACGTGCTGGTCGTCGACATGGGGGTGGCCGGCGACGTGTCCGACCTTGCCGCCGCGGGTCGTATCATCTCCAGCCCGATCGCGAAGGGAACGGCCAACCTGGCGAAAACGACGGCCATGACGCGGGAACAGGCCGTCGCGAGCCTGGAAGCCGGCATCGCCCTGGCCGGCCGCCTGGCGCCCGACTACGACCTGTTCGGCCTCGGCGAGATGGGAATCGGCAACACCACGCCCAGCAGCGCGATCACGGCCGTCTTTTGCAACGAGCTCCCCGAGCGCGTGACCGGTCGTGGAACAGGCGTCGACGATACCGGGCTTCGCCGTAAGATCTCGGTCATTCAGGCTGCCCTCGACCTGCACGTCCCCGATCCATCAGATCCCGTCGGCGTGCTGGCGGCCGTAGGAGGTTTCGAGATCGGCGGCCTCGCAGGCCTCATCCTGGGCGCCGCTGCCGCGAAAAAGCCCGTGCTGGTCGATGGGTTCATCACCACCGCAGCCGCTCTGCTGGCCCAGGCACTCGCGCCCGAAGCGAGCGACTACATGATCGCTGCGCACAGAAGCGTCGAGCCCGGCCACATCCTTGCCCTCGAAAAACTCCGTCTCGAGCCGCTTCTCGACCTAGGCCTGCGGCTTGGCGAAGGGACGGGCGCGGCTCTCGCGATGCCCCTCGTTCTCGCTGCCCGGGCTGTCCTGACCGAGGTGGCGAGCTTCGACGAAGCCGGCGTGGCCACGGCCGCGAACTCCTGCATCTGTTGAACGCGCCAGCCGATCAAGGAAATACGATGAGCGGCATCAGGACATTTCTCGCGGCAGTCCAGTTCCTCACGACACTCCCCGTGTCTGCCGCGTTCACATCGGACGAGATCGGGCGATCCTCGTCGTGGTTCCCGTTCGTCGGTCTCGCCGTCGGTGGGCTCGTTGCGATCGTCGATCTCACGGCGTGGAAGGCCGGACTGCCCTGGAACCTCCGCGCGGCTCTTGCGGTCGCGATGTTGGCGGTTCTGAGCGGCGGATTGCACCTGGACGGCCTTGCCGACACGGCCGACGGTTTTTTCAGCTCGCGAACCCCCGACAGGATTCTCGAGATCATGCGCGACAGCCGTATCGGAACGATGGGCGTCCTCGCGCTGGCGCTGATTCTCGGTCTGAAGGCGGCGGCGATCGCGGAATTGACGTCGTGCGGCGCGCGGATGGGGGCGCTCCTGCTCGCTCCGGCGTTCGGTCGCGTTCTCCAGGTGGTGGGACTGACCTGGATGCCGTATGCCCGCCCCGAGGGCGGCTTGGCCTCCGTTTTTCTCCCACATCGATCAATGTATACAGGTATAATATCGTGCGCGATTATATCCGTGCTTGCCGGCCTCGTGCTCGGCTGGAAGGCTGCCTTGACGCTCATCGCTGCCGTTTCCCTGCTGCTCGCCTGGTGGGCGCGCGCCTGCCGCACCACCATCGGCGGCATGACCGGCGATACCCTCGGGGCACTGAGCGAACTCGGCGAAACTCTCGTCCTGGTCGTCGTCGCCTGGAACTTCTCGGACGGGAGGGTGTGCGGATGACGGATATGCGCGCAGAAACTCTCTGTCTGAAGGGACGGTTCGGCTTCAGACTCGGGACGACGTCGTATATTATACCTGACGATATACTCCCGAATGCGCGATGGCTCGCGCCGCGCATCGACGACATCGAACTCGTTCTGTTCGAGTCGGACGCGTTTTCCAACCTGCCCTCCCAGGACGCCGTCAGCGAACTCGCGGACATCGCCGAAGAGCACGCGCTGAGTTACACGGTTCATCTCCCCCTCGACGTTGCGTTTGGTCACCCCGATCCGGAGATTCGCCGCCAGTCCCTCGATGGCTGTCTGCGCCTCGTCGACCGCATGGAACCGCTGTCTCCGTTCGCCTACGTCGTGCATTTCACCGGAGACCGGCGCAGCCAGACGCCCGCGGACGACATGCGGCGATGGCTCGACGGGCATCGGCATGCCCTCGAACGGCTTGCCGGACGGGTCGGTGCGCGGCGGCTCTGCGCCGAGACGCTGGAGTATCCGTTCGATCTCGTCCTGCCTGTCGTCGAGGAGCTCGATCTCTCCGTCTGCCTCGACATCGGCCACCTGATGCTGATGGGGCGGGATGTCGCGGCTCATTTCGAACGCCTGGCCGTGCGGACCCGCATCGTTCACGCCCACGGCATCATCGATGGCCAGGACCACAAATCGCTCGCCGCCTGTGATGCGGGCGTTTTGTCACATCTCGTGGACGGACTGGCCCAAAACCCGCGCGGCCCTGTCGTTCTGACGATGGAGATATTCTCCGAAAGCGATTTTCACGACTCGATGCGGGTGATGAGCGGCCTGTGCCGGTCGCTCCCGGATCGTGGGGAGGCGATGTGATGGCCAGGATCACGCTCGTCACGGGCGGCGCCCGCAGCGGCAAGAGCGATCACGCGCTTCGAATGGCCCTCGAGTCGTGCCCGGGTACGGCTGTTTTCGTGGCGACAGCCGAGGCGTTCGACGACGAAATGCGGCAGAGGATCGAGAAACACCGCCGGGAACGGCCCGCCGGCATGCCCACCATCGAGGCGCCTGTCGACCTGGCGGGGGCCTTGCGGAGCCTGCCGGTCGAAACCGAGATCGCGGTCGTCGATTGTCTCACGGTCTGGATGTGCAACCTGATGCACCATCTCGGACCGGCCACGGGTTCGTATCACCCCGTGCAGGAGCTTCTCGAGTTCATCGAACGGCCGCCTTGCGACCTGGTCTTCGTGACCAACGAGGTCGGGTTCGGCATCGTTCCGGAAAACCCCATGGCGAGGCGTTTCCGCGATTTGGCCGGCGGCCTGAATCGAGCCGTCGCGTCGAGGGCCGACCGCGTGATCCTCATGGTGTGCGGCATCCCCATGCAGGCGAAGCCGGCAATCTCCGCCGCAGGAAACCTGTGACATGACGACATTTCGAACGATGCGATCGATAAGGCTTGGTGCCCTGATTCTCGTCATACCGGCTCTTTTCTGGGCTGCCTGCGTGGGTCTCGCTGGAAACAATCAAAAAAATATAAAATCAAATGATGTAGTAAATGACATTCCGGTCACGCCGCCCAGGCGTATCGTCTCGCTCGTGCCGAGCCTGACCGAGACGCTGTTCGTTCTCGGCCTCGGCGACCGGCTCGTCGGAATCACGGATTTCTGCGAGCACCTTCCCGCCGCGCGAACGATCCCGTCGATCGGCACCTGCCTCGAGCCGAGCGTCGAAGCCATCGCCGCGAAGCATCCCGATCTGGTTCTGTGCGGGCCGGATCAGCAGAGCCTCGCCCGCCGTCTCGCCGGGCTTGGCATCGAGACCGTCTCGATCCGGCAGATCGCTCTCGACGACATCCCGAAGGCGGTTCGGCGCATCGGGGACATCTGCGGGGTTCGGGACGCCGCCGCGTCCGCCGCGGCCCGGTTCCAGTCCCGGCTGGACGCGGTCGCCGAAGCGGTCCGAAGCCGTCCGCGGCCGCGGGTGTTGCTTGCCGTCGGCCGCGATGTCTCGGGAGGCCGGATCGAGCAGGCATATGTCGCTGCGCCCGGCGCGTATCACGACGAACTCCTCCGGCTCGCGGGCGCCGAAAACGCCTGGCGGGGCAAGGCCCTGACGGCGTATCCCGTCGTGACCCAGGAAGGCCTGATGAGCCTGAATCCAGACGTCGTCATCGACCTCGTTCCCGACCCCGACCGCCAACCCGGCGGCATCGAGGGACTGAAAGCCGCATGGGCCGCCGTTCCGGGAATGACCGCCGTCGCATCCGGCCAGGTCGCCCTCCTCACCGAGCCCCATCTGTCGATTCCGGGCCCCGACTCCGCCGCCGAGGCCGCCGAACGGCTGGCCAGGCTCATCCACCCTGAGGCGAGCTGGCCCGATGTGAAAATGAGGCGGATGCCATGAGTGTTCCGGTGCCTGCGCTGCGGGCGGTGAACCTGAACGTCGGCCTGGGCGGGGTCCGCGTTCTTCATGATATAACTATAGATATACCATCCGGCGCCAGAACGTCGATCATCGGGCCGAACGGTGCCGGCAAGACGACCCTGCTCAAGGCCCTGGCCGGGCTCGTGCAGCCGGCATCCGGCGAGATCCTCGTGAATGGCCAGTCCTTGTCGTCGCTCGGCGCGCGCGGGCTCGCGAGGCAGATCGCCTACGTTCCACAGATGACCGAGAAGACGATGCCCTGCCGCGTTGCCGATTTCGTGCTGCTTTCCCGGTATGCGCACGGCCGTCACCTGTTCGGGTCCGCGGATGCGGCCGACCGCGATTCGGCCCGGCGGGCCATCGAGCGGGCCGGAATTGCCGGTTTCGCCGACCGCGACCTGTCGACCCTCAGCGGCGGCGAGCGCCAGAAAGTGCTCGTGGCGGCCGCCCTGGCGCAGGAAGCCCCGATCCTGCTCCTCGACGAGCCGGCCGCGTTTCTCGACTACCGGCGCCAGCTCGAGCTGGCCGATCTGCTCGAAAGGGTCCGGCTCGAAGGAAACGGCTCCGGCAGCCCTTGCACCGTTGTCAGCGTCGTCCACGACCTGAACGGCGGCGCGCTGGAAGGGGACCTCGTGATCGCCCTTGCCGGCGGCCGCGTCGCGTTCACCGGCAGCCCGGCGGAGCTCGTCGAAGACGGCCGGCTGGCCAATATCTACGGCGTCGGGTTCGAGACGATCCGGCACCAGGGAACCGGCCGCATCCTGCTCGTTCCCGTGACGCTGCACGGTTCCGCCCAACCGGCCGGAGGTGATCGTGTATGAACGGCCGGATCATTCTTCCCTGCCTTGCGATAGCCGCTGTCGCCACGATGCTGATCGGGCCGTTCATCGGGGGTGTTCCGGTCGCGTTCGACGCGCTGCTGCGACCCGGCGGTTCCGACGCCGGAGCCGTCCTGCTGTGGAAACTTCGCTTGCCCCGCATCCTGACGGCGTTCTTCGCCGGGGCGGCCCTGTCCGTCGCCGGGGCCGCCTTCCAGGCGATGTTCCGCAATCCTCTCGCGACGCCCTTCACCCTCGGCGTTTCCGGCGCGGCCTCGCTCGGCGCCGCCCTCTACATGCGCTGGGGCGCTGAAACCGGCGTGGCCGGTCTCGGTGGTATTCTCTCCTCGTTCGCCGGTGCGGCCGCCTGCGTGGCCGCCGTCTATGCTCTCGCCTGGGGCCGGGGCGGCGTCTCCAACGCCCGCCTCCTGCTCGCCGGCGTCGCGATCAGTTTCTGCTGCTCGAGCCTGATCATGTTCTCGCACTACGCCTCGACCGCGACCGACGCCTTCCGCATGATGCGACACCTTATGGGAAGCCTCTCGTCGAGCGGTTGGGAAACCGTCACCATCCTTCTGCCCGTCACCCTGCTCGGCGGCCTCCTGCTGTGGGCCGTCGCCTGGGAACTCGATCTGCTGGCCGTCGGCGAAGACATCGCCCAAAGCCGCGGCGTGCCGGTCGAAAAGATCCGCCACGCGATCTTCCTCGTGACCTGCGCCCTGGAAGCCTTCGTCGTGGCTCTCTGCGGCCCGATCGGCTTCGTGGGCCTGATGATTCCCCACTGCTGCCGCCTCTGGTTCGGCGGCGGCCACCGAACGCTGCTTCCCGCCTCTCTTCTCCTGGGCGGCATCTTCCTCTCGACCTGCGACACCGTCGCCCGGACCGTCGTCGCCCCCTCCGAAATGCCCGTCGGCGTCCTCACCTCGCTCATCGGCGGCGTTTTCTTCCTCTGGCTCCTCTTTGGCGCCTCCGGCTCGGACACCTCGCTCGGCTGACCCGCCATCCAACTCGGTGCGAGTCCGAACGGTTGACAATCGGCAGGGGTCATATTATCTTTTTCCCGAAATGAGCCGATCATCCGGTTCGCTATCGTGCAGTATGTGAGAGGTTGATGGGCGCTTTCCATCCGGAGTTGCTCGAAAACAGGCCGGCAGTCGATGCTGCCAGGCCCGGTTGTCATTTTCCGCTCCCCTCAGGAATTCATCTGCGACATCTGCTTCGTCTACACCATCTGCGGAATGGTTCTCAGTGTGTAACAAGCTTCCCCGAGCATGTGGCTCGATTCCGAAACGGATGAACCGCACCCTGTCAGGCGCGGTTCTTTGATGATGGAGGTTGATTCCATGGCCACCCGCCCGCGTTTTTGCTCTCGGTTCACCTGGCCGGCATCCCTGCTGATCGGGCTGCTGTGCCTCAGTCTCGTCTCCCCTGCCGCGGCCGATATTCCGGCCCTCGAAACCGAGCGGGCGAAGGCGATCAAAGAGCTCGAAGCCGTCGTCAACACCATCAACCTGTCCGAAACGGCGGTCAGATCGGCGGGTGAGCTGATGAGCGGCCTCGAAACCGCCCTGGGAAAATACGTGTCGGCCCGGGACGCCCAGGCCGGCGTTGTCGCCGGCATCCGCGGC
>JAGOCE010000145.1 GCA_017998915.1 Candidatus Ozemibacteraceae bacterium | reverse complement strand
GGGTTTGTTTTTTTGCTGAATTCGACCAAACGGGAGATACCGCTCGATAGGGAAGGCGGCCTGCCGATCCGATCTCGCCTGCTCGTTACCGTTCAGGCTGACCTGTTCGATGATCGAATGCTCCCGCCCCCTTTGCCGGACTCGGGATGAATTTCGGCAGGTTCAGGTCGAACGGGTGTGCCAAGTCGGTTTGGCGGCGATATATTTTACTCGGGATACACATTTTCTTGCTGGCGAGGCTGGTAGTAGTAATAATAATATATATTTTAACATATTGATGAAGGCCATGTGGCGATTGTCTCGAAAAGCCTGGAATCATATCGGGAAATTGATGAGTCCAGTATTTTCCCTTGACGGGTTTTTGTGCCTGTAATAGGATATTTGTATCCTACCAAAAGGAAGCTCGTGAAGATGAAGAAAACAGCCCCGAAGCGAAAAGGTTCCGCCTCTGCCAAGACCGTGGCCGTAAAGAAACCCGTTGCGGCGAAAGCCAAAAAAACGGTTGCAGCCGCTCCGAAGAAGACCTTGAAGAAGGTTGTTCCTGCTCCGAAGAAGACCGCGCCTGCGAAGGCCCCCGTGAAAAAAAACGCCGTCAAGGCGATTGCTCCGAAAAAAGCCGCCATGGGGAAGCTTGCGACGAAGAAAATCGTTGCGAAAAAGACGGCGCAGAAGTCCATCAATTCGAAGAAGACGGCCCCCAAGAAGACCGCTCCGAAAAAAACGGCTCCGAAGAAAGCAGCTCCGAAAAAGGCCGCCGCGAAGAAGACGAAGTCCGCGGGAAAGAAGGCGACGAAGCGGCCTTCTCCCAAAAAAAAGGAGCCCAAGCGTGCGCGACGGGAATCGTCGAAAGCGCATGCGATAGCACGGCGAAAACGGATCATCGATGGCAGCTGGCTTGCGAAGCCGTGGCCCGTCGAGAGGATCCGCGGATTTATGAGCACCTGGGGAATGACCCAGGCTGAGTTCGCGATTTTCTGCGGTGTCTCATACGATACCGTCACCTCATGGAGCCGCGGTCGCCGGAACCTCGTCCGGGTCGATCATGCTGAGCACATCGCGAATGCCGAAAAAGCCGCCGCGAAGCGGAAGCTCCCTGCCCGTGGCGGTGACGAATCCGTCGCGCCGTGGGCCGGTTTGCGTACATACGTGCGGCGGTATTCCTCGGGAAAACGGTGCAAAAATATTCCTGAAAATATACAAGGTTCGTATGCCATCCTCGGCGTCGAGATGAATCAGGATGATATCCGCCTGGGGGACCCGGTTGAAACGGTGGAGATCGGTAAATCCGAGGCAAGGCAGGCGGACGTTTCCGTGACGATCCATGCGAGAGATCTCGAGATCACCCTCGAAGGCCGCTGGCGCGAACTGGGCGGTGCGAAACTTCTTGAACTGATTGCACCCGAGGAGGATCCGTGTTTTTTCGGCGGCCACGCGGGATGTATCACCCCCGGCAAGCAGAATCTGCGCATCAACCTCTGGCCGGCCGACAAACGCATTCCGATGCGTCTCATCGCCGCTAAAAAATAATATTGCATATATGAAATGACGCCCGCCGGTTCCGCCGGCGGGCGCGTCCGTTTCAGAGAGATGTTTCTAGCCACTCATGCAACCGGCGCCGTTTGCGGGAACACGCGGCTCGTGGTGTTCGTTCAGCGAAGAGTGCTAAGATGATCGTGTGAGGCCAATCGATCGTCGCGGGAGAAGCACATGGAAGATCTAAAGTTTTTTGTAGTTTTGGCTCTTGTCTTCGCTCTGGTGGCCCTTATCAACTTCATTCTGGCGCGAAAGCGAAGAGAAGCCTGGCAACGGGTGGCGCAGAGGATGAACTTCCAGTTCCTCGAGGCGGATGATTCCGAGAATCGCTTCGGACTCTTCAAAATTTTCAATCTCGGTCGCAATCGCAAAACCTACAATGTTCTTATCGGGAAAAACGACAGCGACGAAGTCAGAATGTTCGATTACAGCTACCGGACCGGTTCGGGCAAGAGCTCCCAAACCCATACGCAGACGCTGTGTATCATCACATCGAGTGAGCTTTCTCTGCCGCATTTTTTCATTCGACGGGAAAACGCCATCTTCGATTTTCTCGGCAAGCTGTTCGGCGGCCAGGATATCAACTTCCATGAAGATCCGACTTTTTCAAAAATGTTCGTGCTGCAGGGCGAACCGGAGCCGGCCGTTCGACAGCTTTTCGAATCACGCATCAGAAGGTTGTTTCTGCAGTTCGGAGGCCAGAATATGCAGGTCGAGGCGCGCGGCGACACCATTCTTTTCAATCCCGGCGAATTGATCGAGCCAGCCACCGCCCCGTCGCTGATCATGAAGGCGATCAACGTCAAGAAAGCGTTTTGCCCCCAAGCGCCTGATTGATCCGGGCAATACGGCCGCCGGCGATAAGGCGATTGCCGGCGAACAGAACGCCCGACTGGCCCGGCGTGATCGAACGAGCCATTTCGGTAAGCTCGAGCAGGACCGATCCGGCGTCAGAAACATCGACGATGTGTGCCGGCAACGCTTTCGCTCGGTGGCGGATCTGGACCGATACAGCCATTCCGGCAATAAGCGGCGATCCGAGCAGGGAGTTCACACGATCGATGCGCAGGATGCGTCCCTCGACGTCTGATGACTCTCCCGCGATGACCGTGCGGGTAGCCGGATCGATCGCGACGACGAAGAGGCGTCGGCCGTGGCCGCCTCCGAGTCCCTTGCGCTGGCCGATCGTGAAGCCGAGATACCCGTCATGGGTTCCGAGTCTGTTCCCGGCGGTGTCGACGATCGGGCCGGGCTGGAATCCGGGGTGGCCGACCGGGAGGCGCTCCCGCAGGAACGCGACGTAGTCGCCATCCGGCACGAAGCAGATTTCCTGGGACTCAGGCTTTTCCGCGTTCGACAGGCCGAATCTCCTTGCCAACTCGCGCACCTGTGGCTTGGTCATGCCGCCGAGCGGGAACCGGAGATGGGGAAGCACGTGGGCAGGGATTTCCCAGAGAAAATACGCCTGGTCTTTTGCCGTATCGGCGCCGCGGAACAGGCCCATGCCACCTTCGGGAACCGGCTCGACCCGCGCGTAATGTCCCGTCGCGATGGCTGTGCAGCCAAGCGTGCGGGCTTTTTCGAGAAGCCAGGGGATCTTGACCGTCGCGTTGCAGCGAACACAGGGATTGGGTGTGCGACCGGCTGCATATTCGATCGTGAAATCGTCGATGACGTCGCGTTCGAACTCCTTGGAGACGTCAAATATCGTGTGAGGTATACCAAGGGAGGCGGCGGCCGCCCGGGCTGCGTCGATCCCTTCAAGACCGCAGCATGCCTTCGCGCCGCCCCCCCGGCCAGCGTAGCAGAAGGTCTTGAGGGTTGCCGAGAACACCTCGTGACCCGCTTCCTTCAGCAACGCGGCGGTGACCGACGAATCGACGCCGCCTGAAAGGGCGACCAGCACCCGCTCCTTCGGACTGCTCATGGCGGGTATGTCAGGAGAGGATCTGGCGCCGATTGAAGACGAGCAGCGCCAGGGCAAAGAATGCGGCGGCCCAGCCGAGGCTTCCGATGAGCGGGTCCCGGATGACGCTGCTCGAGAGCGTCAGCGACTGGTCGAGCACGCCGTAGATCGTCTTCACGTCCGTCAGCTCGGAGAGATGACGGGTGAAGCACCAGGGCAGCCAGCGGCCGTAGGCGGCGTCGAGTTTCGAGAGATAGGGGGCCATCATGACGTAGGTCTGCATGGCCATCAGCAGGATGAGGCTCGTGAACGCCATCAGGATCGGCGTTTCGAAGAACAGGGCGGTCAGCAGGAAGTATGCCACCATTGCCAGGTTCGTCATGAAGCTGATCGTGAGGAGACGCAGGCCGGTGGCGGTGTCGGCGAGGATCGCGCCGGATTCGCGGGCGTCCATGATGACGGCGCCACTGCGACTCATGCTGTGGGCGACCCAGAGGTCGATCTGCAGAAACAGGCCGCCGAGCCCGACGGCGATGAGCAGGAACACCATGACGGCGGCGCCCTTGGCGAGAAGCACCTGCCAGCGGGCGACGGGCGTCAGCAGGAGCGTTTTCAGATGGCCACGGCCGGCCTCGCCGGAGACGATGTCGCCGACGACGAGGGCGAGAAAAAACGGGGAGATCCAGGCGAACAGTTTCATGTGGGCCGTGAAGAGGCCCTGCACCATCTCGACGAGCACCGAATACTCGATGCTGCCGAGGCCGAAGCTGCGCATCTTCAGATACGCGAGCATGGCGGCGATGCTTGCGAGAATCGGTACGACGTTCAGCGCAAGCAGGAATAGGAACGCCTTTTTCCTGGAAAGTACCTTCTTCAGTTCGAAGGCGAACAGGACGAGCATGCGTCGCATCATGTCCGGTCGGCTCCAGGTTCGGAATCGGTGAGGGCGAGGAATGTCTCTTCGAGCGAGGCTTCCCGCGGGATCAGCGCCGAGACGGCGATGCCGCCCCCGACCAGCGTCCGGTTGACCTCGTGGGACGCCCCTTGCGCGATGGTGATTTCGAGGCCCCTCGGCGCGCTTTTCACGCTGAAGACATGGGTTGCGCCCTTCAGCAGCTCGGCGGCCTTGGCGGACTCCTCGGGCGGAAGGCGGAGTTCCCAGGTTTCGTGTCCGTCGTTCAGAAGTTCGGCCACGAAGCCCTGGCGGATCATCTTCCCGTGGTCGACGATGACGACGTAGTCGCAGAGACGCTGTATCTCGTCGAGGAGATGGGACGAGAGGAAGATCGTCGTTCCTTCGCGGTCGTGTATATTTCTCAATATATCACGCATCTGGGCCCGGCCCTGGGGGTCCATGCCGTTGGTTGGCTCGTCGAGCAGGAGCAGGGCGGGGTGGTGGAGGATCGCGCCCGCGACGCCGAGCCGTTGCTTCATGCCGGTCGAATAGATGCCGAACGGCTTGTGGGCGGCATCCGAGAGGCCGACGAGCTCGAGCGTCTCGTCAACGCGCTGTTTCGTAAGGGATGCGGCCAGCGAGCCGAACCACCAGAGGTTTTCGAAGCCGGTGAACTGCTCGATGAACGACGGCTTCTCGACGAGAGACCCGGTTTTTTCGAGGGTCTCGGCGCGGCCGGCCGGCATCGGGATCCCGAGAAGTTCCATCTCGCCATCATCGGGACGGGCAAGGCCGAGCAACATGCGGAGCGTCGTCGTCTTTCCGGCGCCATTCGGGCCGAGAAAACCGCACACCGAGCCGGTCGGGACGGAAAACGCCATATCGTCGACGGCCTTCACGCGACCGAACCGTTTGGAAAGGCTGCTGACGCGGATTGCCGGCGGCTTTTGCGTCGGTGGCGAAGACTGTGCCGGAGCTCCTGTCTCAGTGGTTGTCATAGAGTTCATGATACAGTTCGTGCGACAGGACCTTCAGGATGCAGGTCGCCGGGATTGCCAGCAGCATGCCGATGAAGCCGAACACGCTGCCGCCGATGACGAGCGCCAGCATCACCGTGAGGGGATGCATGCCGATGCTGCCCTCCATGACCTTCGGCTGGACCACGAAGCCGTCGAGGCCCTGGACGACGGCCAGGGCGACGCCCGCCTTGGCGAGAGTCACGGCGGTCGCCCAGGAGGCGCCGGTCGTGGCGAGGGCGACGAGGGTGGCCAGGATGACGGTGACGAGGCCGCCGAGATACGGGATCAGATTGCCGACGCCCGCGATCGGGCCGAGCAGGAAGGCGAACGGCAGACCCGACAGCCAGAGGCCGAGCGTCATCAGGAGGGCGAAGGCAAGCGCGCAGACAAGCTGTCCGCGCAGGAGGGCATTCAGGAGCTTGTCTATATCACTCGCTATTCTGAGCGTCGAGTCGCGGTACATAGGCGGTATGAGCTTCGTGAACTGTTGCCAGATGAGGTCGAGGTCGACGAGCATGTAGAAGGTCAGCAGGGGGATCAGGATCATTCCCATCACGCCTGAAAAGGCCGAAACGAAGATGCCGAACACCTGCTGGAAGAGGCTGACGGTGACGTCCTTGGCGGAAACGAACGCTTGTGCGGCCAGTTCCCGGATCTTCTCGGGATCGACGGAACCGTTCACCCAATCGGTAAGCCAGGGAATGGCGGCATATCTGTCATACAGCGCACGGAGAGATGCGTGATAATCGCCTGCAATCTGGCGCACGTCGAGCCGACCGAGACGAGCCGCCAGTTCGTGGCCCTCGGCGACGATCGTGAACAGCACGGGCACGATGACCAGGATGCCAATAATAAAACCAACAATATACATAATCAGGACGGACCAGGCGCGCGGGATGCCGCGGCCCTCGAGCATGCGTATGATCGGATTGAGGATATAGGCAAGCACGAGGGAGAACAAGAAAGGTGCGATGACGGCAGACAACATATAGACAAGCCAAAGAAGGGCGATCCCGCCGGTGATGATCAGGCTGTTTTTTGCCCAGGTCGGGAGGTCGCGCAGATACATGCCTCAGACCGCCTTTCGCATGTCGTAGAACTTGATCATCAGCTCGATCTCGGTTTTGCTCATTTTCATCTGGCGAGCGATCTGCGGAATCGAGACCCCCTGGTCGCACAGATCGAGGACCTGATGGATGATCTCGGCCTGCAGGGGGTCGAGGTTTGCGATCGCCGGTCTTTCACGGTGCCGGATGCGGGTGATGACCGACGAGGGATCGAGCGTCGGGTTCTCGGGGGCCGGCGGCACCTCGACGTGGGGTATCTCGATCGGCGGTGCGGGCCGCTCGGTGATGCCGCCGGCGGGGTCGGCTGCGCACGCCGCTTCGACCGCGAAATCGCTCGGCTGGGAGGGCCCGGACGTGACCGGCCGTTCCTGGATGGCTCGCTCCATGGCCATCGAACATTTCTTGAGAGAGAGAATTTGCTGGAACAGTTCTTCCTGCTCCTGCTCCAGTTTTCGTATATGCATGTCTATTGATTCGATGCGGCCGTTCGCGGCATCCAGTTGGTCCTGCACTTCCCGGCGGAGCTTGATTTCGCTGACGGCAGGCGGGGGCGCCGAAACGTCGGCCGTGCGATTCTGATTCTGGAGTCGACGCTTCATGTCATCGACCTCTTTCATGAGGTCGGTCGCATACAGACATTTCTTGTCGGCCACGTTGAGCAGTTCGCGCAGTTCCTGGGTCTTGTTGTCGAGCACCTGCAGATTATGCCCCGAGACGAGTTCCATCTGCTCGAGAAGCTGGTTGAATGCCTTTTCCAGCGCCTTCATTTCCTCCTGCATCTTGATGAAGCGTCGCTGCCCGATGCGCCTGCCGACGAAAAACGTGATGGCAAGAACGATCGTTATGCAGGTCAGAAGCTGGATTGCTGTCCACATCATTCGGGATTGCTCACAGTGCACTGATTATATTGGCTTGCCGCGCGTTCGACAAGTTCGCATCCCCCGAAAAACGAATCGTACACACGCTTCCGCACAGCAATCATTTATTGCCGGGCGGGGTGGAGCGTGTTAGCATGCCTCGAATGAACAAAGCGGCGAAAAAAATCATCGGGCTCGTTCTCAGCATCTTATTTCTCTGGCTGGCCCTGCGTAAAGTCGACTGGGAACGGGTGCCTGCGGTACTCTCTGCTGCCGACTGGCGGATCCTTCCGGCCCTGTTCATCTCCATCTCGATCGAATACCTGCTGCGGGCGGTGCGGTGGCGGTACATCCTTCATCCCCGGAACATCCCGTTCGGCCACCTGTATGGGGGGCTGGTGCTCGGCTACATGTTCAACAACCTCTTTCCGGCACGGGCCGGAGAGTTCGTGCGCGCCTGGTATCTCGACCGGAAGGGGCATGCGTCGTTTTCCGAAGCGTTTGGATCGGTCGTGATGGAGCGGCTGCTCGACGGTATTTGTGTGGTATCGTTCATCGCGTTCGCGGTCACGAACTTCCCCGTGAGCACCGCGGTCCGGAGCGGCGGCTATACCGCCGTGGCATTCTATGGTGCCGTGCTTATCGTCATCCTGCTTCTCCAATTCCGCCGGCACTGGATCGACCCGGTGTCGGATTTCGTGCTGTCGCCATTCCCGGCTACCTGGCGAGACCGTGTCTACGGTCTGCGAGACTCGTTCATCGGTGGCCTGTCGCTCGTGCGGCACCCGAAGCCCTTGTTGACGGCGATTGTCCTCAGTATCCTCGCATGGACAGCCTCCGTAGGGACAAATTATATAAGCGTGCGTATGTTCAACCTTCCGATCGGGCTCGATGGCTCCCTCCTGCTGATCGCTGTTCTGTCGCTCGGTGCGATGATCCCATCGAGTCCGGGCATGATCGGCATTTACGAATACTGCTGCATCATTGCGATGACCGACATGCTGGGCCTTCCCAGGGAGGTTTCGGTTGCGTTCGGCCTTGCGACGCATTTTCTGACCTATGTCTACGTCATCATCATTGGGCTTGCGATCCTCACCTTCGAAAATCTTCATCTCGCCGATCTCGAATCTGCCGCCTCTTCCGAGGTGTCACAACCCGCCGGCAGCTGAATCGCATCCGGAAAGCTCTCCCCGCCCCCCCTGGGTCGGGGGTATAATGAGAGAATGTTTTCGCTTTCCAGAAACATGCCATATCTGAAGTGTCGAACAACACCCGCAGAAGGGCAAGGCGTCCTGCTGGCGGTTTTGTTCGTTCTGGCGCTGACTTCCTGTCCTGCAGCCTTCGGATGGGGCTGTAACGAGGCGCATCCGGCGATCAACGAGCTGGCAGGGAGGCTGTTCATCGTGAAGAGCCAGTCCGACGCGTTCGGCGACAAATACCGGAATGCGCCGGTCGAGTATCGGACTGTGTTCGACGGCATTACCTTCAAAAAAGGCGGAATGAGCGAAAAATCCGCAGATACCGTCACCCTGCGCACGGATTTCCTCGGCTGGCTCCAGCGTGGCGGTCACGATGCGGATATTCCGGAAATCGTCATGGGATTCAGGCATTTTTACGACCCGGTGTATGAGCCTCGATATCTGACGTGGCTGACGAAACGCCTGAAAAAACCGAACCGGGAAGAAATGACGAGCAAGGAAGCGTTTTTCGAGTCCTTCGAGTATCACGCCGACGACTGGAACCTCAACGAGGATTGGAGCGGTCAGCTCCGAAAGTTGCGACTCCAACCGAAACTGATCAAACCGCGCATCGATGGCATCACCTGGGCGTTGTCCAACGAGGACAACGACCACTCCTTGATCAACGGCCTGCGTGCCTACAAGGCGGCCATGGAGAACGACCGAGCGCGATTTGCCGGCCTGACCCGGTCGCAGGTGTTTGCGAAGGCGTTCCGGTGTGTCGGCGAAGCGATGCACATGGTCGGCGACATGACCCAGCCCGCACATACGCGTGCCGATTCTCATTCGCTGTTCGAACCGGTCGAAAAGGCCGTCGACGGTGCGATGGTCCGGCGGGTGATCGGGGACGGCTGGAAAGATCCCGGTTTCCGGCCGACGAGGGAATTCCCCGTCACGCCCGGTCTTTCACCCGAAGATTTGATGAAGCGCGCGGCCGTGTTCACCAATGCTCACTTTTTCAGCAACGACACGGTGGCAGATTACAAAAAGTGGGTGTTCCCCCGCAACAGCAAACGCCCGTATCCGAATCCCATGC
>JAGOCE010000144.1 GCA_017998915.1 Candidatus Ozemibacteraceae bacterium | reverse complement strand
CATCATCCGTCGCTGCGCCTCGGGCCCGCTCGAGCTTTCGACATACAACGCATCATCAAGGAAACCCCCTGATTTCGCCGTAATCTCCAACCAGGGCGCATCACACCCTGCCTCTGCATGTTGCCAATGATGCCAGCCGTTTCCCGTGATGACGATGTCGAGCCTATTCCAGAGCGAGCGCATCAGTTTTCGCAATTGCTGTTGTAGATCGGCCGAGTTCGAGTGGGGCAGAATCGCGTTGCCGTTCATCCTGAGCTTGTCGTAGGGTGAATCGTCCTCGTGCTTCGACGGGCTCAGCACAAACGGAAAACGGTCACGATGCAAAGAAACGCATGTGCTTGCCCTGGGCCGGTTTGTGTAAGCCGGTGAACCGTGATACAATGCGCAATCGTCATGTTTAGCACTTCCTGGTTCATGCCAAAATCGAGCGGGGCGCAGGAAAGCCTGTTCCGCGAGAATCAGCTCCTGAAGACCCAGATTCAGGAGCTCCTCAGCCTCGAGGAGACGGGCTTCTTCATCGAACTCGATTCGCTGCTGAAGGCCATCCTCAAGAAGGCGCTGATTCTCTGCAAGGCGGAGGCATCGTTCTTCGCGCTCACCCGGAGCGATCCGTCCCTGCTCAACGTCCGGATCTGCAATCTGATCCTCGACGAAAAGATGAGCCGTATCCGGGAGCAGTTCAAGACGGAATACCAGCGCTGGCAGGAGTCCGAGTGCGAGATCATCACGATCGATGATTTCATCATCCTGCCCCTCATCCGGCGGCATCGGATGCTGGGCATCATCGGCCTCAAGCTGAACGCCTCGGCGCCCGAGAATGTCTGCGAGATTCTCCCCATTCTCGCGCGGCAGGCCGCTTCCTCCCTGGAAAGCGCCATTCTCTATGAAAAGATGTTCAAACGCCTGATGGTGCTCAGCAACGTCTTCATTCTCGGCAAGGAGATCGTGAGCAACATTCAGCTCGACAGCCTCGTCGACAAGTTCCTCTCGATCGCCCGCGACGGAACGAACAGCGACGTGGCGGCCATCTACCTGGTGCGCGGCACGGGCGAGGCGCCGTCGTTCCAGCGCGTCCAGACCTCTTCCGGCGAGGGCCGGTTCGCCGAAGGCCCCGAATCGGGATTCTCGCCGCTCATCCAGAGCGTCGGCGCCTCGCAGCAGCCGGTCACCCTCGAGAATCTCGATTCGGGCCCCCATGCCCGCACCGAACCGGGAAAAGTGAAAGGCGTCACGCTCCGCAACACCATCGCGATCCCCATGAAGCCGGGAGACCGCTTCCTTGGCGTCATCCAGATTTGCAACAAGCACCATGACGAACCATATACCCCCGAAGACCTCGATTTACTCAAAATTCTCGGGAATCAAATAGCATTCGTTATACAAAACTCCGATCTCTTCGAGAATCTGCAGCGCGCCTATTTCGACACCCTCTCGGCGCTCACGCAGGCGATCGACGCGAAGGACAGCTATACCCGCGGTCATTCCGAGCGCGTGACGAAATACTCCGTCGAGCTGGCGATCGCCCTCGGCCTCGAAAAGAAGGCGATCGAGGACATCCGGCTTGCCGGGATGCTGCATGACATCGGGAAGATCGGGATTCCCGAGACGATCCTGAACAAGCCCGGCCGGCTGACCGACGATGAGTTCAACGTCATCAAGTCGCATCCGGAACTCGGAGTGCGCATCCTGGCCCGCGTCGAGTTCCTCGAACCGGTCATTCCCCTGATCCGACATCACCACGAGCGATTCGACGGGCGGGGATACCCCGACAGCATCAACACGCATAACATTCCACACGGCGCCCGCCTTATCGCGATTGCCGACACCTACGATGCCATGACCTCGGACCGCCCGTACCGGAAGGCCATGGACATGGAAACGGCTCTCGCCGAGCTGATCCGATGCCGGGGAACACAGTTCGATCCGGATCTCGTCGATGTCTTCGTCGCGATGATGCGAAAAACCGCGGCCCGCACCGCCGCGGTGGCCTCTGACGCCTGAACCTGAACGGGAGCAGCCATGCCCTTCAAAGCCCACGGACGGTATATCGAGCGCGCGTTTCTGGTCCTCATTCTGATCACGCTTTCGAGCTTCGCGTATTACTTCACCATGGCCGATGTCGAGGAAGTGCAGACGCGCTACCAGAACCGTCATGCCATGCTGATCAAGCTTCTCACGCGCGAGATCGGCGATCTGTTGAACAGGCGCGCCGACCTGACCCCTCGACTCGCCAACCTGCTCGCCGAAGAGGCAGTCGCCTATGCCGTCGTGCAGCAGCCGAGCGGGGAGGTTCTCGCGAAAGCCGAGAGCGGCCTGGTCGCCGTCGAGTCGCTCCAGGAGATCGAAACCCAGGCGCTTCAGTGCGCGCACCTGCTCCTGATTCAGCACGAGGACCTGTCGCACACGATCCCCCTCGTCGAGGCGGCGATGCCGCTGGTAACCGAGAACAATCGCAAGGTGATCGTCCGCGTCGGCTTCTTCCGGGCTGACGAAGAAGAAAAAATCCGGCAGGTCCGGTTCCGGAATCTGCTGATCTTCTCGACGCTCCTGCTGGGGCTGATCACCTTTTGGTTCATCCGCAAACGCAATGCGTCGGGGCTCAGTACGGCCTGGCTCGGTGGAACGGGCCTGATCGTGCTTCTCCTCTTCCTCTCGTCGCGCATGACGATCCAGGAATGGTACGAGCGCCACTGGCGGCAGAGTTTCGTCCAGCACGGCATGTCCGTCGCGAAGGTCGTCAGCCTGGCCGCGAAGCGGTTTCTCAAGGCCGGCGAGGAAGGAGACCTGCGCGAGATGCAGTCGCTTCTCGACCTCGACGAGAACTACGCGTTCCTCGCCGTCGCCAAGGACGAACAGTATCTCTTCCACTCCGATCCTCAATTGAAAGGCGCCATATTCGACCCCGACTCGGCCTACTCCCGAAGCCTCAACTCCGAAATGCCCATCATGGTCCGGATGCCGGAGGAGGGGATGTACGAGGTTCTCGTGCCGATCATCGAGGGGCAGCATCGCCTGGGAACCCTGCGGCTCGGCTTGCGCAATGATTCCGGCCACGGTCCCCTCGGCATTCTGCGGAACCGGCTCACGCTGATTTTCCTCGTCGCGCTCATCATCTCGCTCCTTCTCGTGTATCTGCTCTCCCTGCGTGTGTCACGCGACCTTGGCACGTTCATCCAGTCGATGGAACAGGTGACTGCCGGCGACCTTCGGCAGCAGGTGTTCATCGATCGGAGCGACGAGTTCGGACAGCTTGCCCATGCCTACAACTTCATGCTGATGAGCCTGAAGGAGCGCGACCTGCTCGGGAGGGGGCTGCAGAACTACGTCAGCAAGAGCATCGTCGACAAGACCCTGCGCATGGTGACGACCCAGGAAAAGACCGGCGAGAAGGTGTTCTCCGTCGCGATCTTCGCCTATTTCAGCGGCCTCACCGAGGCGATCAACCGCAACAGCGGCCCGCAGGTCCTGGCCCTCGTCCGCGAGTTCTACCAGACGGTCCGGCAGGTATGCCAGCCGGGCTCCGGCTGTCACATCCAGGTCCACATGGCCGGCATCCTCGTCCTGTTCGCCCAGCAGAACAGACATGAGGCGCTGATGCAGGCCGTCCAGGCCGCGCAGATGCTCGACCAGTCGTTCCTCAAGCGAGGCGAGGCCCCGTTCACCCCGCGACTCACCCTCCACGCCCTCGAGGTCGTCCACGGCGCGATCGATGACGAGGGCCGGGACATGATCTGGCTCGGCGAGGGGATGCTCGACGTGCGTACCTTCTCCGACGTCCAGGATATCGACGAGATCATCATCAGCGAGGAAACCTCGTTCCTGCTCAAGGACGTCGCGACGCTCGACGAGTTCGAACTGGCTTCGAGCGACCAGGGCCGCGTGCGAGCATATATATTCAGGGGTTTTAAACCAATTGATACGCTTATCCGCATCTTCCCCGACTCCTCACCCTGGACGAAGGTGCTCATCCTCAAGATCCTCAAGGGCCAGGCCCGCATCGAACACGTGGACCAGCTTCTCCAGTGGTTCTCCGACCCCGACCCCAACATCCGCTACCATGTCATGGATGTCTTGGAACGGCTGAGGCCTGCGGGCATCCTCGACTTCGTCGTTCGGACCCTCAACGAGGAGGCCGAGGCGAAGGTGTTGTCGAAGGCGATCAGCGTGCTTGGCAAGATTGGCAACGAGGCGCACGTTCCCATTCTCGCCGAGAAACTTCGCGTCGACGACCGGCGCGTCAAGGCGAACACCGTCGAGGCGCTCGAGACGATCGGCGGCAAGAAGGTCTACGAGTTTTTGAACCTGCTCGTCGATGAGCAGGACAACCGCGTCCGGGCCAATATCCTGATCGCCCTCGGCAAATACGGCGATCTGCGCGTCTTCGAACTGCTGACCACCATGATCAAGGATCCGGACCGCAACATGCGCGCCTCGGCGGCATACGCCCTCGGGAAGCTCGGCATGGCGCAGGGCGTCGAGCCCCTGATCACAGCGCTCTCGGACAAGGATCCCATGGTGCGGCGCCAGGTTGTCGCCTCGCTGACTGCGCTGAAGGCTGACCTGGATATCGATTCGTAAATAATATATATCACGATATACGAAAATGAAGGTTCTCAGGAGGGTTGCGGCATGGATTTCGATCAGGCCTACCGGTTGGCCAACGATGCCCTGAAGGAAAAGCGGTTCGACGACGCGCTGAAGATGTTCGAAGAGGCGCTCAAAGCCAAGCCGAACGATATCTACACGATCAACAAGATCGCCATGATCCACAAGGAGAAGGGCGACTTCTCCAGCACGATGAACCTGCTCGAGCAGTCCCTCAAGCTCAAACAGGAAGACCTGTACACCAACTACCTGCTCGGAAACACCTATCTCGAGCAGGGCAACATCGAGAAGGCGATCGAGACCCTCGAACACACCGTCAGCATCGACAAGAAGGACAAATACGCCCGTAACTCCCTCGCGCTCGCCTACCGCATGCGCGGCGACACCGACAAATGCATCGAGACGCTGCGCGAGGCGCTCAGGGTCTCGCCCGACGATCTCTACAACAAGCTCAGTCTCGCCACGGTTCAGTTCGAGCAGGGCGAAGCGGCCGAGGCGATGCGGCTCGCCCAGGAGATCCTCCGAAAGGATTCCCAGAACCTCAATGCGATGGTTCTGCTCGGCCGCATCGCGCTCGAGGAGGGTGATTCCGGCGGCGCCCAGACGTGGCTCAACAAGGTGCTGTCGATCGACGGCAACAACAGCGAGGCGCACTACTACGCTGGCCGACTGTGCCTCGAGGGTGGTGATCCGGCGACGGCCGCCGCCCATTTCAACGCGGCTCTCCAGACCGGTTCCGACAAGCTCTCGATCAGCAAGAACCTCGGCGTGATCTTCCTCGACAAGGGTATGTTCAAGGAGGCCGAGATCGAGTTCGCCCGCGCGATCTCGCTCGATTCCGAGGACCCCTTCACGCTCAACAACATGGGCAAGCTGCTTCTCCTCCAGGGCCGGCTCGAGGAGGCGCTCAAATACCTCGAAAAGGCGCTGACCGTGAAGCCCGACTACGCCTTCGCCCATTACAACATGGGCAAGGTGTTCCGCGAGCGCAAGGAATACGCTTCAGCGATCTGGCACTTCTTCTTCAGCCTCAAATACGAGCCCGACGACGTCTACGCCATGAACAGCCTCGGCCGCACCTTCCTCCTGGCCGGGCTCCCCGAACAGGCCAGGGACACCTTCGAGAAGGTCCTTCGTGAAAAGGACGCCGCCGACCCCTACGCGATCTTCGGTCTCGGCGAGACCTACGAGGCGCTCGAAGAACTCGAAAAGGCTCTCGCGTCATACCGCAAGCTGAAGGCCCTTCCCGGAATTGCCAAAAGCCTGCTGGAAAAAGCCGACGCGCGTATTCGAACCCTCCAGGGTCGCTGAGATGCTGCGACGGTTCGACATCACCGCCCCGGACGAACTCGAGGAGCCCCTCTGCGGGCTTGCGGAGCGACTTGGTTTGATTACCTTCTCGAGCCCCCAGATTGAGGACACGGGTGGCGGAGAAGAGGACTTTTGTTTTACGGGCGAGACGATCGTCAGTTTTCTCGTCTCGACGGTGGAACAGGATCCCGCGTATATAGAAAGCGAAATAAAAAAGTTCCTCGCCGAGGAAAATGTTTCTGAGGCGGTGAAACTCGACGTTCGGGATTACCCCGACAACCAGGACTGGATGGAAGGATTCCGGATGCACTTCCAGCCGATCCGGGTTGGCGACGGCATCGTCGTGCGACCTCCGTGGGCCGAGCCGCTCGAAAACGAGGCGAAGGCGACCGTGATCCTGATCGACCCTGGAATGGCCTTCGGAACCGGGACACATGAAACCACCCGGCTGTGTCTCACCCTCCTGGCGAAGCTGAAGCCCGAAGGGGGGCGGTTCCTCGATATCGGCGCGGGAAGCGGGATTCTCGCGTTCTACCTCGCAAAACACGCTGCCGCGGCCGTGACGGCCCTCGAAATCGACGGTGCCGCGGTCGAGAACATGCGAAAAAACGCCGCGCTGAACGGCCTCGAACAGCGAGTCGAGATGACATGCGGCGATTTGGCGGCGTTCGAGCCGAGATGGCCTGCCGACGGCATCGCCGCGAACATCACGTCGCCGGTCCTCGTCGAATACCTTGCCCGCATGGCCGGCTGGACGAAACAGAACGCGTGGGGAGTCTTCTCGGGCGTGAATGACGCCAACGCCCCGCGCGTGCGCGAAGCCCTGAAGGCCGCTTCCTGGCGCCTCGACGAGGAAATCACCGAGTCCGACTGGCACGCCTTCCGCTGCACCCGCATCTAGACCGGAATACACCACAAAGACACAAAGAGTCGTAGGGATGGCTTTAATTTTTCTTCGTGCCTTTGTGTCTTTGTGGTGAACGAATCGGGTAAAAAGAAACATCCCCGGGCCTTGCGGCCCGGGGATGTTGGTTATCGCGGCTACTTCGAGTTGCTCTGCCGAAGGAGAGTGATGTACTTGTTGTAGGCTTCGCGATAGTCGTTGAGCGCCTTCTGCGAATCGGACCGCAGCATGTTGCTCCGCACTTCTTCGTCGGGGTTTTCGGTTCCGCCGATGTTGGTCACGATGGAGATATACTTGTTATAGGCCTTGATATAATCGGCGTGCGCGTTCTTCAGTTCGCTGGAAGCATTGGTGGACGTGACTTCCGGGACAACTTCGGGAACGACTTCAGGAACGACTTCGGGGGCTACGGCTGTTTCGACCGGGGCTGCGGCAGAGGTCTGCTCACCGCTGACCGGGATTTCACCGGAGGTCGAAGGCACGGAGACGACACCAGTGCTGGCGGAAACGCTGCTCGCGGGCAGGTTGTTGCCATTGCCGATATCCTGCTTCTGGCGCTTGTACTTCTTCCAGATGAAGTAGCCGGCGACGGCCGCGCCAACGATGACGAGAGCGGGGATGAACAGCGGGCTGCCGATGATGCCGCCGATGAAGCCGGCGATACCGGAGAACAGGCTGCCGATCATGCCGACGATTCCACCGAGAGCACCGGTCACGAAACCGCCTGCGGCCGCAACGCCACCGCAAATCGTGGTGCCGATTCCGGCGATGCCTGCACCTGCGCCTGCCACTGCTGCGACAGCTCCGCCCGTGCCTGCTGCCACTGCACCACCAGCGAATCCGACGGCGGACGCGATGGTCGGAGCGGCGATAATTGCTGCACCTGCGACACCGACTCCGATGAGAGCCGATTTAACGGGATTGGCCTTGACCTTTTCCTTGATCGTCGAGAACAGGCCGGCTTCGGCGCTTGTCACGAACGACGTCAGGAGCATCACAACGGCCAAGGTTGTCGCGAGGGACTTCAAGAGACTGCGATACAACCTCATATGGATTCCTCCTTCAATTGAGTAGGAACAGAAATGATAGATGTGGACTTCCTTCCAGGGCACCTCCAGGACGTATGAAATGGTTTGGGTTGGGTAATAGGGTTGGGTTTGGGTGTTTGGGTATAAAGAAGAAACCCCGCCTCGGGTAAAGCGGGGTTCCAGCTTTAACGAATTGAGCGTGAGGTACCTGCGTTTTTGCTGGACTCCCCTTCGCTTTTCAAGGACCGCTTCGTGAATCTTGTATTCGATTATACGAACGGTTCAAAAGAGCGTCAAGGGGTCCGGTACCCCGGGCCGGATTATTTCACCATGCCCATCTTGAGGGTCAGGTTCATGCGGGTGTCGATCTTTTCCTTCTTGCCGCCGCCCAGGTCGTTTTCCATGACCATGACCATGTTGCTGACGACTTCGTTCTTGACCATGATGCCGGTCTTGTGGGCGAACCAGATCTTGCCGTCGGCCTTCACGTTCAGGTTGATGCTGCCGGTGTCACCCTGCTCGGAAACGACGCTGGAACCGAGCTTCACGCACTCCTGGCCGTCGACGGTCTCGAAGCCGAGAACGGTGTACTTGACCTTCAGCGGAATCGGCATCTGGGGGTTGGCGGCGATCGTTGAATCCCAGGTGTCGCCCACGCCGACCGGGGTGGCGGGGAACTTGATCTGCATCTGGTTGAAGTTGGCCTGCTGGTCCATGCCCTCAGACTCGATGACTTCGCCGTTCTTGGCCATCTTGACCTTGATGATCTGGCCGATCGCGGGGAGCTGGGTGGGCTGCTCGTTCACGGTGATCGTGCCTTCGGTGATCGTGGTGGTCATCTCGATGTTGCCGTTCTTGTCGACGCCGGTGACCTTCTGCTCGAGGGACATGTTGGTCTCGAGGTTGGTCTTCTGGGCGCGCTGCATGGCGGTGACGACCGTGTTACCGTTGATGTTCATCTTGTACTTGGTCGTGGTGCCGGGGGCCGGGTTGTACTGGAGCAGGACCTTCTCGGCGGCCATGGCGGAAACGGACATACCAATGAGGAACAGCACGCTGAGAACGATGGCAATACGCTTCATGTAGAAAGAATCTCCTTTCACTCTCCAGGGTTTCAGCCCTCGGATGTTTCCCAAACTGGTCGGATTCCCCTCAACCTCTCTTCAGAGGCTGATTCGGACCGAAGATACCATAGGCTATGCCCCCTGTCAAGTACGATGCGCTCTTGTAACCTGTTCCGTCATCGGTATATAATCACGGCGTCAGGCGCGGAAGCCATGCCGCCCGAATGCGCGACAACTTTACGGGAAAGGTCGACCGGACTCTGAGCCCTCGCACGGATGTATCATACAAGCAGTTCGAGGACGCGTATTTCGAAAAACGCGTCTGGATGCCGTCCGCAAATGTTGCCAACTTCCTGTTGATGTTCACCAGGTGCAGCATCGGCGGCCGGTCGAAGCTGGGAAGCGAGTCGTTTTCCAACCTCATCGTCACGCTTTCCGAAAGCGAGTTCGTTCCCCGTACCCTCGTCTTCTGGAATACCGCCGTTAAAGCCTGCATGGAAGGCAGTCCGCTCATCCCCGCCATCACGCGGATCGAGCGCGCCGGCGTGAAAGTGCTTGTCTCCGGCTTCGCCCTCGAGCGCCTGGGCCTGAAAGGCCAGCTTCGCGTCGGGAAGCTCGCCAACACGATCGACCTCCTCGAAGCGATCAACAAGGCCCAGAAAGTCGTCACCTTCTGACTGCCGGCGGGAAACGGACAACGCACCACAGAGACACCAAGGCACAGAGAACGCATCC
>JAGOCE010000143.1 GCA_017998915.1 Candidatus Ozemibacteraceae bacterium | reverse complement strand
TCCAGGACCTGACGATCAACGCCATGGATATTTCAGATTATATTTTCATGGTTATGCTTCCAAACGCCAATCACATCAAGAACATGCACATCTGCCTGAAGGTCATGGACAACCTGAAGTATCCGACGGACAAGATCAAGCTCATCGTCAACCGCGAGGGGAGCACCGGCGCCATCCCGACGGCCGAGGTCGGAAACGTCCTCAAGCACAAGGTCGATTTCACGATCCACGACGACGGCGGCGCGGTCAGTCGACTCATCGACAACCGCAAGACGATCTACGAAACCGATGACACGTCGGTATACCGGGCCGATCTGCTGAAACTGATGGAGGCGGTCTCCGGCAGGACGCTGACGGACGCCGGATCCGGCGGTTTCCTGGGTAAACTGAAGGGCCTTTTCGGCTCCTGACGACAGCTCACGAAACAGGCCGGCGCTTCGAAACGCCGGCCTGTTTTATTTTATATAATATATTTAGCGGCGTGCTTCCCTGACCATGTGGGGCAGTTCCGGGATGAGAAGCCTGATCGCTGCGAGCCTGACGGCTTTCGTCGAGCCGGGAAGGCAGACGAGAATCTTCCCCGAGGCCAGCCCGGCGGTCGAGCGACTGAGCATCCCGGCCGGGCCGATCTGTTGGAAGGAAAGGAACCGGAACAGTTCACCGAATCCCTCGAGCTCCTTCTGCATCAACCGGCGCGCGACCTCGATCGTGCCGTCGCGTGAGGTGAGGCCGGTACCGCCATTCGTGACGATCGCATCGAGAGGCTTCGAGAGCCACTCGCCCAGCGTCGCCTCGATGCGCTCTGGATCTTCGCGAATGACCGCATACGCGTCGATGCGATGGCCGGCGCCCGACAGCAACTCCTTCAGCAGGGCTCCGGACCGATCTTCCGCCTCCCCCCTCGTATCCGACAATGTCAGGATACCCAGAGCAAGGATTTTCGGCGCTTCCGTCTCGTGATCGTGATGCGACATGGGTACACGCTCCCGGGATTATCGCAGGCCGACGGCCAGCAGGGACACGTCATCGTGGAATCCGTCTTTCCTGCACCAGGCTTCCGCCGCGGAGAAGAGCTTCAGCACGTTGTCCTTCAGGTTGCACGCATCGATGCCGGCAAGGGTCTGAAGCATGGCGAAGGGGCCGAACTGCCGACCGTTCTCGTCGTGGGCTTCGCTGAGGCCGTCCGTGAAGACGAAAAGGCGGTCGCCCCGGCACAGGTCTATCTGATGTTCCTCATAGATGGCGTCATCGACGAATCCGATGGGATACCCGCCTCCGATGAGATACCGGGGCGCCATGCCGGCATGCGTCAGCACCGGCAGAGGATGTCCGGCGACGGCATATCGGAGATTGCCCGTCTTGATATTGAGGATTCCATAAAACATCGTGAAGAATTGAATGCGTTCGGAATCGAACGGGAACGTCCGGTTCAGCTCGCTCAGGACCTCCGATGGTGGATTCAGCCGGTATCCCGGAGCTTCTTTCACGAGGCTTTTCAGCAGCGTCGACTGGACGGGGAATGGCGAGATCTGGCGACTCAAAAGCACCGAAAGCAGGGCGGCCGGCGTGCCGCTTCCCGAAACGTCGAGCACGTAGAAGCCGACGTGCGCTTCGTCGAGGCGAAACACGTTGAGGCCGTCACCGGCCACTTCCGCGCGAGGCTTGTATGTCCAGGCGAATTCCGCCTCCGAGATCGCCGGCAGCGAGCTGGGGAGCAACGCCGTCTGGATTTTCGCGACGGCATACTGATCCTGGAGCATCTGGCGATTGACCCGCGCGATGACCTTGTCCGCCTCCTCGACGCGGCTGTTGCTCCGGCGAAGCCTGGCTTCGAGCTTATACAGGCGATCCGCGACGGCAAGGCGCGCCTGGAGATCCGTGGGCCGCATGGGTATCGGAAGAAGGTCGTCAAAATCGTTGAGCCAGGTGGTCGGCAGCCTGCCCATCGTCTCCTGGCTAATCGCAACGATGCGGTGTACCCAGAGATGCTCGAGCCGGCGCGCGATCCCGAGCGCGAACTCCAGATCAGCCTCTCCATCGAAAACGACCAGACCGGGACTGTGCCTGACGATTCTCTCATACAGACCATCTCCGGGCATCTCGAGCCGTACGGCATATCCGGCCGCCGTCAGCTGGTCCGACAGGGGGGATGCGATGTGATCCTGTGCGATGCACACGACGGCCGTGCGCATCGTTTTTTCCTGCTGGGCCTGCGGTACGCTCATCGACAATCTCCCTCGTCGAGAAGCAGGCCAAGGCTTTTCACGATATCGATCAGTTCGGCGTCCTGGAGTGGCAGGAACGCGAGACTTCCGCGGTCGGTGACCTGGCCGGCATGTTTCTGGGCGGCATCTCCGAGGCACCGCTCGAGCGTCGCGAGATCGGTCTCGGGAAGCGGCTCGACGCCGATGCAGAGTTCCCCTGTTTTCTGGCCCGGGAAGAGCACCTCGAACAGCCAGGCGCGTCGAAACTTGCCTCCCGAGCACAACGCCGATTTCAACGCCTCGAGGAAAGCCGCGGGCGGAAGCGGATCGGGGGCTGCCAGAGCCAGCTCGCTGCCGGTCTCGCACTCCACGGATTCGGAACCGGTCCCAGGGCGCCCGGTTTTCCCGACCTGCGTGCGGAGAGCCGCCAGATCATCTCCCTGAATCGGAAGTTGTCGTGGGAGACCCGGGTCGATGATCATGCTCTTCGCACCATCCCGATCCATTCGGGTGAGGATTTCAGCCATCGTCATATCCGCATATTCTGCGGCGGGCTTGCTCAGTGAGTTCAAGCCATGGTCGGTATAGATCCCGAGCGGCGCCGTCTCCGACCCGCACGAGGAGCTGCCGGAAATGGTCGAGACGCACAGCGTCTGCACCGCAAGCATCGGCAGCAGGCAGTGAGGAACCGCCGTCACGCCCGAAATTGCCTCCAGAGCCTTCACCAGGTCATCGTGACGATGTTCGGCTTTCATACGCTTTTCTCCATGGAACTCTTCATTTTATCGGGTAGCAGCGGTCCCAGGCGGAGCTTCACCCAGCCTTCGAGATCGCTGACGGACGTTTCATTGTCGCAGAAAATCACGCGGCCGTCATCCACCGGCTCGCGGTCCTGTGCGAGAAGCCGTGCTCGCGCCGCTTCGACGGGCAAACCGCGGGTCGACACGATCCGGTCGAGGCGGATGGTGTCAGCCGCGCGGACGTAAAGGATGGTCCTGCAGAGCCGGTCGAGGCCCATGGTGTACAGGAGCGCGGCGTTCAGCAGAACGAGCGGCGTCCCCCGCTCCCGCTCCTCGCAGAGACACCGTTCCACGTCGTCAACCATGGCGGGGTGCATGATGCGGTTCAGCCGCGCCGTCGCTTCGGGCGACGCGAACGCCAGCTCGCCCAGCCGCCGGCGGTCGATCCCTGCGTCCATCACGATCGAGTCGCCGAATACACGGACGAGATGTTCCTGCACCTCATTGCGAGCGAGAAGGGCGTGCCCGATCTGATCGACTTCGAGATTTTTCGCGCCCGAACGCACGAGGATCTCCGCCAGCGTCGTCTTGCCGGCCCCGATCGGGCCGGTGATACCCCAGACGGGAAACCGCGGATCATGCATTCGGCACAGCTCCGTTCGCCTGGGGCGGCAGGGGGAGGCAAACGGAGAACGTCGTTCCCTGCCCCTCGGCACTGTCGACATCGATGCGCCCGCCATGTTCTTCCACGATGCGCAAGGCGACGGAAAGCCCCAGGCCCGTTCCATCCTCCTTCGTCGTCATGAAGGGATCGAAGATCGTCCGGAGTTTTCCCGGGGGGATACCGCAGCCGGTATCGCGAACCGCCGCCACCAGGCCTTCAGCCCGGGGATCGATAAGCACATCGAGTTTTCCCTCCGCCCTCGTCGCCTGAACCGCGTTGGTCAGGATGTTGAGAAACACCTGTTTGAGCTGGTCGGGATCACCGATGACGGTCGGAAGGTCTTTCGGAAAATGCGTTTCGAGGGTGAGGCCGGCCTTGTTGATCTGGTTGTGAATCAGCAGGAGACAGGCGTTGAGGATGTCCCGGAGGTCGATCGGAATCTCCTTCGGCTTACTGGGTCGGGCAAAATCGAGAAGGTTGGCGATGATGCGCTCGAGCCGGTCGATCTCGTTCTGGATGATGGAAAGGGGCTCGCGCTTCGGATCGTCCGAACCCAGGTCCGCCGTGAGCAGCTGGACAATCATCTTCATGCCCGTGAGGGGGTTTCGGATCTCATGCGCGACGCCCGCGGCCAACACACCGAGGGCGGAAAGCCTGTCAGCCCGTTTCAGCTGTTCCTCGAGGCGAGAAACCTGCGTGACGTCCTTGCAGAAGAACGCCGTTCCGAGAATGCCCTGCTCGTCTCGGAAGGGGAACGCATGGACCTCTAGGATACACGGCGGAGAGACGTGCTCCAGGCGGACCTTGCTGTTTTCGAGGGTGATCTTGTTTTCGAGCACTTCGGCGATCAGCGCGAGCAAGGGCGGTGGCATGACATCCCCACCTTTCGCCGCCGTCCAGTTTTCGGGAACGGGCCGGTCGAGTATGCGCGTCATCTCGTGGTTCGCGAAGGTGACGACGCCGTTGTTATCGAAAATGAGGACGCCCGACGTCATGGATTCGAGGATGTGCTGGGTGAAGCCGCGCAGTCTGAGCAGATCGCGGAACAGGTGGTCGATCGAGGCGATCTGGGTCGTGATGATCCGCAGGCCGATGATGTCTTCGTCGCGATAGGCGTAAGATTTGCGGCTCGCGACCGTGACGACCCCCATCAACTTTCCCGAGACGACGACGGGAAGAATTAGCACAGATTTATATTCTTCGGTATATGTGAGATACGGTTTTTGTTCGCGTGCCGCCTTTCCGATCTGGCCCTCGCCCACCGCAATGCGTATGGGATAGGGGGCGTTCGGAGCGGTCGAGCGAGCCTCGAGCATCGAGCCGTCGGGGCTCAGCAGGTAGAGCAGGTAGGCATCGAAGTCGATGAAACTCTTGATGACCTTTCCCAGGGCATCGTAGACATCGCGCAGATCGATCATCGACTCGGTCCGCTGCGAGATGTCGTAGAGGGCCGAGAGTCGTGAGTTCTTGTGGATCATCTCGGTGTGGAGGCGGAAATTTTCGAGAAGAGAGCCCAAAAACGGCGTCAGGATCTCGAGAAAGCTCTGGTGCTCGGGCGTGAACTCCCCATCCACGGAATGACGGAAGATATACAGGAGGGCGACCGGCTTGCCGGCCAGCTTGACAGGCATGATAAGCGCCGATCCGGCGTTCGGCCCCGGCGAGAGATCGATCGGCAGGGGGCGCTCGCGGGAGTAGCGTTCCATGATTCCGTTGAGGAACGTCTTGTAGCAGGCGCCGAGAAACACGGCGGACCAGGCGGGCCGATCCTGTTCGTGCTGGAGGCTCTCGATCATCGGCACCATCTCGCGCAGTTTCTCGTGCGGGGTCAGGAGGACACCGCCGCGCGACTCGGTGACCGCAACGGCGCTGTCGACGAGGAACCGCATCGCGCGGTCAGGGCTCAGGTGAGAAATGGCCTGGGCGATTTCCCGCAGGAGCGAGATCGCGATGACCGGCTTATCACTGCTCATGGCTTGAACACGTGCCTCGTTCGAGAAATGGAGACGCATTGCCGCGCAAGAGCAGGGTATCACATCCCGCGCCCTTGCGCGATTGGAATTTCGAAAGGCTGGTCCCTGCTCGCGTATGGCCCTGTGGTATACTACCGCATCATTCTCACGGGAGAATCCGATGAAAACCGCTTTCGCCCGGAAAACATCTCATATATATTTTTTATTATTCATTCTCGCCGTCTTCGGCCTTTCGCCCGATGTCTCCGCGAAAGAGAAGACGGTGACGATCCTCTATACGAATGACCATCACTCACATCTCCTGCCGGCCGACATGCCCGAGTTCGGGAAGCAAGTCGGCGGTATCGCGCGAAGGCACGAACTCATCCGGTCGATCCGGGCAAGCGAAACGTGCGTATTGCTGCTCGACGGCGGAGACATTTTCCAGGGAACGCCGTTCTACTCGTATTTCAAGGGGAAAACGGACCTCGAGGCTTTTTCCCTGTGTGGCTACGACGCGACGACGCTCGGCAATCACGAGTTCGACGACGGTCTCGCGAACCTCCTCGACCAGTACAGATACGCCTCGTTTCCGCTCCTGTGCGCGAACGTCGTGAACGCCTCGAGCGGTGCCCCCATCTTTCCGCCTTACCGCATCATCGAGCGGGACGGGCTTTCCATCGGCGTTGCGGGCGTCATCGGAAACGCCGCATGGGATGTGATCTCGGTGACGAATCGCGCCGGAATGCGTCTGATCGAGCCGGTCTCGGCGGTCGCATCGCTGGTCGCGGAGATCGGGCCACGTACCGACCTGTTCGTCCTCCTCTCGCATTCCGGCTACGAGCACGACGTGGCGCTCGCCTCGCAGGTTGCGGGCATCGATGTGATCGTCGGGGGCCACACGAACACCTACCTCGAAACCCCAACCGTCGTCAGAAGCGAGCCGACGGTCGTGCCCTCATCGACGGGCAGCGGAACCGGAACCATCGTCGTCCAGGCGTTCAAATGGGGCGTCTTTCTCGGCCGCCTCGATCTGCGGCTGGCCGGCGATGGTACCATCACCAACGCCGAGGGCAGACTGATACCGGTCACCGCATCCGTCGCCGTGCCGCTCGATTCACCGGTCCATCGCCTCGTCGAATCGTATGACGAGATGATCAGGGCGCGAACATCGCAGGTTGTCGGCAGGAGCGACGGCGAGTTCCTGTACCCGGAAAAACGGAAGCATCTCGACACCCTGCCGCTCGGCTCCCTGGTGGCGCAAAGCCTCGTCGAGTTCACCGGCGCCGACATGGCGATCATCAATTCCGGTTGCATCCGGGAAATCCTGCCGCGGGGGCCGATCACTCTTGGCCAAGTCTACAGCATGCTTCCGTTCGACAACACCATCGTCACCCTCACGATGGACGGCCGAAGTCTCGTCGCAATGTTCGACTACCTCTGCGAACACTACGGAACGATCTCCGGTTTTCAGTACAGCGGCGTCACATGCACGTTCGACGTCGGGAACCGCACGGTTGCCGATCTGAGGATCGCCGGCAGACCGGTCGAAAGCGGAAAAACCTACCGTGTGGCCACCATCTCCTACCTCTCGGACGGAAACCAGCACGGGAACATACTTTTCAAAGAAGCCACCGCCAGGAAGGACGACGGTTACTTCTACCGGGAGGCGTTCCTCGACTACATCCGACGGCACCCCATCGTCACGATGCCCGCCGTTCCTTCGCCTATCAGGCTCATCAACGCCGATTCGTTCGTTCCGACCTACGACTGATCCCGCGTCGTCATATTTCTCGCCCTTCGACAGGCTCAGGACGAAGGGGTGGCTTCATGCTGCAGGAATCAATAGTACCAGAGATTCGCGGCATAGACGGCGGCCGACGAGACGAAAACGACCGCCATTCCCATGCGCAGGAACGCCTTGCGATCCCATGTCTCGATCCGCGAGCGGCCGATTGCCCAGTATAGGCGGTCCGTGAGCCATGTTCCGGCGATGAAGGTCACCGTCGAAAAAGCGACGTCCAGGCTGAAGCCGCCAAGGAGATGGGCCGGCAGGAAAATCAGGGCAAGAATCACGGCCCGTGCGAGCGGCCAGGCAAGGACGAGCCGTCGTGGAAGCTTCGAACCGCTTCCGTCAGCGTGCGTTCGCTGGTACCATGACCATCTGACGCTCAGATTGCCCGCGATGCTCACCAGATACGGAACCACGTAGAGATGGTCGGTGCCGGTGCCGAACTCCATGTTTGCCCCGACCACCCAGAGAAATGACGTGATGAAGGAATAAAAGACCGGCCTGATGCGGTGCAGCTCGGTATGCTGCCCAGGTCGTTCGAGAAAGACTTCGACCCAGGCAAGAAGAATCGTCGCGATGAGAATGGGGATGTACCAATCCCACGTTACGAGGCTCCAGGCAGCATATCCGACGAGCGCGATGCCGATGATGCCGGACGAGCCGAGTTTTCCCGAAGGCCGCGCGATAAGATACGTCGTGAAATAGATGATGCCCATGAGGCAGTTCTGGAACGCCATCTCGGGAATCGACTGACGCGTGATCTTCATCAGCACGAACAAGGTTCCGACGGGCACGACCAGGTTGTCTGCCCCGTCGAGCGCGACGGCCTCGGACGCGGTCGCCAAAACGGCGATCAGAAGCGCCGCGAGCACGCTTCCCGTGCGATCGATATCCGTCGCCAGCAGCAGGGTGAGATGGACGATCAGAAACGTCGACAGGAAGAAGATGATCGAGCCCTCGATGCTCTTCCTGTCTTCCTCGACTTCGTAGAGTTTGAACCCGTAGGATTTCCCGATGAGAGCTGCGAGTGAATCCGAGACCGAGAGCACGGCGATCGCGATCGCGTAGAAATGCGGTTTGTCGAACTTCATCGCGAAAAGATAGGTGATGAAAATCGCCAGCGGGTGCAGGAGATCGCCGGCCGACCGCCGCTCAACGCCATGAACCGCCGTCATCAGATGCCAGCGTTTTCCGAAGGTCATGGCCGCGACAAACCCCATCAGCATGACCAGCAGGGTGATCGGAGATTTGAACACGTAGGCGAAACTCAGGGATATAAGGCCGGCGCCGAGGTGAACGAATTTTCTGGTCACTTCCTGCGGGGCGAGGTCGAATCCGCGAAGCAGTTCGGCAATCCCGAAAATGGCCATGAACACCGCGCTCACGATCAACGCGGTTCCGCATTCGACCATGAGTATCTGATAGGAGTCCATCATCTCCGTTGAAACCTCATCGTAGATACCTGCATGCCAAAAACCAGTTTTCGCGTCCCGTCCATGCTGAGCCTGTCGGAGCACGAGAGGCGCTCACCCCTCACCGGCAGACTCAAGGCGAACGAATGGTCATCGGTTGGAGGGCTCAATGGGGACAAGGGTAACCGTTTCTCTCGTCCTCCCGCAACATTCGCCGCATGTTGCCATCGAAAAATAATCTTGTCCGCCTTTTTGTGTTGACCTTCGACCATGGAGGTATCGTATAATACCCACCGAAAATGAAAACGCTTTCTCGAGAGCTGCATCTTCGTATGTTTTCCCGGCATATCCAGGCTTGGATGCTGGGGCTTCTGTTGTTCGCATGCAATGCGGCCGCTTTGGCCCTCACCCCCGAAGCGATCAGCCGGGCGGTCCTGATTGTCCCCACCAGGACGCTCAACGGCGTGGCCTCGCCCCGGAACATCACGAACTTGCTTCTCGGCGTGTGCAAGACCGGCGGCGCGAGTTCCTTCGCCGAGCAGATGCGCATGGCCGGCGGAGAATGGCGCCTCATCGAGACTCCGACGGCGGCGCATCTCGTCATGCTTCTTCCACAAGCGGCCCCGGAGGCCGAAACGCTGCTTGGAAGCCTGTTCGACCAGATCACGGCCGGTCTGAGGCAGCCCCTCGCCCCACCGGCTCAGCCGCAGCTCAACGAACTTCTTCTCGCCACCGCCATCGGGGAATACCATGATAACGAGGCAAAGGCATCGCTCTGGCTCGACGGGCCGCTCGCCGAAGCCCAGTTCAGGCTTGAGTCGCGGTTGTCGACCATCCTGCCCGGCGACGCCAGCCCGCTTGCCCCGCCCCAGAATTTCCTCCGCTATTCC
>JAGOCE010000142.1 GCA_017998915.1 Candidatus Ozemibacteraceae bacterium | reverse complement strand
ATGATGATTTTCTTTTTTTGCAGGCCGATGGCGGCATACGAGATCTGGTAATAGCCGCGATCGTCTGTCTGGCTCTGGCCGAGAATCACCTCGTTGCCGCTTTTTCCGTCGAAGGTCGAAAGCGTGACCGTCGTGTCGGCAAACGGACATGTCAGGGAAGCCCCGACGCGGGCCTTGATGTTCGCCGGAAGGCTGGACCTGCTCACATAGCCCTCGACACCGCCCCGGATCGTGTCGGGCGGAAGAATTCCTGCAGGATTTCCCCCGTCGTCGCTGCTGCTTCCGCAGCCGGTGAAGAACATCGAACAGACGAACGCCGTCAGAAATGCGAAATATCTGATTTCGCCTCGCTGGGCACGCTTCATGAGAACGCCTCCTAACAGGAAGAACGGCATGCACCTTCTGTATGGTGCAGGTTCACTGTTTTCTATCGGCAACCTGGCTGGGTTTCATGAAGGCGCTCCGGATGTCTCGGCGTGATCTCCCGAAGGAAGATTGGGATAGTATCTGTAACATTCTCATGGGGCCCTTTTTGATGGCTGGCGTGGATCTTCGGGGTGGGGGAACTCCTTGCGGAGCGATCCGGCACTGACGGGCGCTTCGAGTGTGTGAAAATTCCCCATCCGGTCGAGAAGACCTTTGACGCCTTTTTGAACGGCCTCGATTGCGTCCTCGTCGTTCTCGTAGAACGAGGTAACGGAGTCGAACTCGAGCGGGATGATCTCTTCCCCCCGCGAATCGATGAACCCCCACATGCGCCCTTTTCGGACGGCGGCGCGATCGCGATGAAAGCCGTACGCCTCATCATAGGCGGGTGGGACGACGATGTTCCCAGCCTGATCGATGAAGCCATACCGACCGTCGAGGGCTTTGATCCAGCAACGGTTTTCGCTGATCGTCCCGACATCTTTGAACGCAAGGGAGCTTCGTTCCTTTCCGCCGGGAACACGGATTCGCCAGAATCCGGCTTCTTTCGCGAGAATGACGCCCGTCTCCTCGAACCATCGGGCATCATCGAGGTTGGGGGGGACGGGAAATGTTCCGGTTTTCGGATCGAAAAAGCCATGCAGCCGATGGAGCCGGATGGCGATACTCCCGTCCGGAAGAGGCTTTCTATAGGGCTTCATATCGAAAACCGGTTCGCGGATCATGCGTCCCTCACGGTCGATGACGAAGCAGGCGCTTGCCGTCATCACCGGCGCCTGTGACTTGAAAAAGTCGCCCGCCCAGGCATACTGAACCGGGATGACCGGGGCGCCGTTCCTGTCGACAAAGCCCCACAGACGGTTGCTGGATACGGCAGCCAGGTCTTCGGAAAAGGGCCTGATCTTCTCGTAACGCGGTTCGATCAGGCGTTGTTTCGCAAGGTCGAAGAACCCCCACCGATCGTTGCGTCGAAGTCTGACCAGGTCGGTTTCATCCACCTCGATCTCGTCGTAGTCGCACGCGAGGAGTTCCTTCCCCTGCCGACTGAGAAGCCCCCTCATGGAATCACGGGAAACCTTGATCAGCTGATGAGGCTCGGCCCACATGAAATCATACGTTGTCGAGGCCAGCTCGCCGTCGAGCGGCGAATACAGCCCGTAGTGAAAATCAAACTCGGTTCGGAAAAGATCTTCCCCATATCCGCTGACGATGGATTCATATATGGGCTGAAGCTTCCATTTCCCATTCGTCCCGAGAACGCCGATTTTCTTCCCTTTCTGGACGATCGCTGAGCCATGGACGAACGGAAATGCATGGGCATACTGCGGCTCGACGACGAACGTGCCGGATGCATCGATGAAGCCCCAGCGGCCTTTCTCGCTGCATGGCGCGAGACCGTCAGCGAACCTGCCTGCCTCGTCGTAGAGCGGCTCGACGACCATGATGCCGTTTCGGGCGATGAAGCCATACTTCCCTTGTTTCTCCACCAGGGCAAGGGTTTCAGAAACCGGATGGATGCGGTCGAGGCGGGGTTCGACGAGCCATGTGCCGGAAGAGGCAATGACTCCCCATTTGTCGTCCTTGCAGGCCGGAAATACTCCCGGGTCGAAGCCTCCGGACCAGTCCTCTGACACCTCATCCGCGCTTTCGACGGGCTCACCTTCCGCACCGGCGGAAAACCGCACCCGGAACATCGTCGTCGGGGGTTTTTCCCAGATGTCGTCGAGTTGGCATGGAACGACCATCTGGGCCTGCGTGTCGATGAATCCCCATCTTCCGTTTTTCATCACGGGCGCATACCCGTTGATGAAGATCGCCACTTTCTCGAACAGCGGCGAAATCTGATAATGACCGTGTTCATCGATGATGCCCCACCCGCCTGAAGCCGTACCGGAATCAAAGCCCCAGACTCCCGGCGCGACATGAACGGGCTTGAGCGGCATATCCTCAGGCCAGTTGAAACTCCACAAGGCGGGGCAGGGCATTTCCAGTGAGATCAGGAAGATGGCGACCAGAAGGCATTGTATCTGGTGCGTGATCGATGGCGGATGATGAAACGTCATGAGTGTCTTTATTATGCAATATGATATATATGCGAGAAAACTCAAGAACTGAGGAGGGAAAAAGGGCGGATCGTGTCGAATCGATTCGAGTATAGCGTGAAATCCCATCTGAAGACAAAATCAGGGATGTCGGCGATTTTGTCGAGGCACGGGAAAAATCTGACGAACTCACGAACATTCATGGATGTGACGGGATGATCCGTGGTGGCTTGGGATCCCCGTGCGATACTTCGGGGTGAAGGATACAGGCGACGTGATCCTTTCGGTGGTAAGCTGGAGAAACAGGTCGTGAATGTTCGAGGGCATCGGATTTGCAAATCCCTCTGAAGGGAAGCCGATCCGGGGGAGGGGTATATGACATTTTCGGTTCATGGCCGGAATTATGGACGAATGGAACGCAGGATATCGATGTGGAACGTGCTGATCATGTTCCTTTTCTTCGCGCTGTTGCTCCAGACGATGCCGTCATATGCGGAAAATCCGTTTGCCGATCTCGAGAACGGCATTGTTGCTTCGACGACAAAAGATCCGTTTGCCGATCTTTCGGCAAAGAGCAGTCCAGGAACGGCCTCTGGACATGCAGCCGTTGAGACAACGCCGCCTGCCCGCGCGCGTCGTACCCGGACATTCCTCCGGCAGGAACTCTACGAACAGGTCTCGTGGAGAGATGGCGGAGATGAGCCTTACAGAAGATTGTCCTATGGCGGGGAGGTGCTGCAGCGGTTTTCCGATGATGTGAAGACCTGGGGCTCTTTTAATGCCCAGGTGCGGCTGGTGCATCGAGCGGCCTATCTGCCGGCGCTGAACGACGCCGAGGGGGAGAGCCGGTCGGACTGGTTCCTCGAGTATCACAACCTGTATTTCGACCGCTTCAATGCCCTCGATGCATTTCTCTCACCCGAAGCCCGGGCGAAGAACCTGGGAAAGTTCAATGTCCGTCTCGGCCGGTTTTATCTGCCATCGGGGCTCAATCTCCAGACCGATACTCATGGAACCCTGCTCCAGTTGTCGAACGAACGAAATTTCGGCTTCGAGCGTGACTGGTATGCCGGTTTCTGGGGCGCACTGACACCAGTTCTCAACTACGACCTGTATGCGATGGCTGGATCGGGATACGATCTGCGCCTCGAGGGCCAGAAGGGCCTGCTCGGACTCCGGGTGAGCCTTGCCGGAAAATTTCTCTACGACAAGGGGTGGGAGGGCGGCGTGTCGCTCGTCACCGGAGAGCGGATCTCGACCCACGCGCTGATGCGAAGCCCGGCTGTCGCTGCGCGTGCCGATGCCGGAAGATTCATCGAGACTCGTCGCATCGGGCTCGACGCACGCCACACGGAGCCCGTCGACCGTGGAACGATGACGTGGACGGGGGAGTGGTCCGCCGGCCGCGATGAGGAGGATGATGTATATACTCAGTTATATCAAATGGACTTCCTCAGGCGGGACCGCCGGCTTGGGTATGCCCTCCAGTACCGCCGATTTTATCAGGATGTTGGGGAAGGCCCGATGCTTGGAATGGCGGGAGCCCTGCCAGGCCGGACAGATGCCTCACTGATCGGCGAAGTCACCTGGTATTTCCGCAACGACATCGGCAACTCGAACCTCCACTGGCTGAAACTCAACATCGAACATCAGCTCGAGCGCCAGACCGGCCGCCCCGCACTTGTGACAACCCTCCAATACTACCGCTACTGGTAACCCTGTTCCCCGCTTGCATCACGACACACGGTCGAATTTCAACTTCGTCCGTGCTCGGTATCACTCTCTCTCATACTCTGTAGATGCGGGTTTCAAACCCGCCCTAATGGGGCCGTTTTACTGATTGCCTCCAACTGGGTGAAAGCGACCGATTGCTGGCACGCTTCATGCAAAACTCGTGATTGACATGCATGAATCGAAGCGATGGAGGCGTGCCATGAAACACCGATATCTTGTTGCAGCGGTCCTGTTGGGAGTATTTCTGTTGCAATGCGTTGCCCCGATGCGTGCCTATGCCGCGATCGGCTGCACCCTGAACAATCCTGCCCAGGATCTGAAGTTTCTGTACCCCGATGTGACCAGTTTCAAGGAGGAAATTCGGGAACTGCGCACATTTCCCGGGGGCAGAGAACTGTATGACGGCTTGAAGGAACGTCTCGGAACCGACCTCGACCCCATCTACGAATCGTTCGATACGCCGTATACCGTCTATTCCGTTTTCAAGGGGGCCGAGCGCATCGGGTACGTCCATGGGGTCAACGTGCCGGGGAAAGGCGGTGTCATCCAGGTGTTCCTGTCGACCGACCCGACGACCGGTGAGATCCGAGACTTTTTCTTCCAGCGCATTGAAAGCCGCGCCGCACGAACGTTGAAGGATAAACGATTCCGTGCGCGGTTCCGCGGGATGACGCTCGGCGATTTCTATAAACATGACTATTTCCGTGCCGCCGATCCGGCGAATCCCGCCGACAAGCTCGCCGGCATTACTCCGCCCGCGCCTGATGCCGACATCGTTTCCGACTTCCAGGCATCGATGCGAGGAATTCGGAAAAATCTGATCCTGCTCGATCTGTTCGTCTACGACCGCCGCGCAGAGCCCTTCTACCAGCGCACGAAATCCTTGCTGAAACAGGGTGAATGACGCGTCATCATCAACTCCAGGGACGGCTGTTTCAGATGGCCGAGACGGACGTCGAAACCTGAAACTCACTTGGCGGAGGGAAATCCATGAAAAATATTATGATCATCAGTATATCGCTTCTTGTCATTGGCGCGATTGGGCTGTATGTGACGATGCAATCGGCCGAACACTTCGGAGATCCTTTCAAGGTCGGTATGACGACGGCCCTTCGTGACATCGTCGACACTCCCGACCGGTTCCTATCGTCGGATGTCCGCACATCAGGGCGAATCGTTCGTCAGTGCCCGAGTTCGGGTTGCTGGTTCTTTCTCGACGATGGCACGGGACGCCAGGTGAGAGTCGAACTCGGCCATCTCGGTATGAAATTCCCTCAGCACGTCGGCGGAACGGTCGAGATCGAAGGCCGCCTGACCCGTGATGAAAAAAGCCTCGAACTCATCGGGAACGGCGCCCGGTTCCTGTGACGGATGCTGGGATCAGGAGAAATACGATGGGATATATCAAACTTGCCCTCCGAAACATGGCGTATCGTCCGGCCCGAACCGGGCTGACCGTGGTCGGCATCGCTCTGGCTGTCGCTGTCGCCGTCAGTCTGATCGGCTTCAATCTCGGGTATCGCCAGTCGATCAACACGAGCATCGACAAGCTCGGCTTCCAGGTGATGCTGATGGCGAAAGGATGTCCCTACGAAGCGGCGACCATGATGCTCAAGGGGGGAACAGGCCTCCTCTATCTCCCCTCGACGACATTCGATGACGTCCAAAGCGATCCTGAAATCGCCGCCATCACCCCGATCTTCGTCGGCGTCGCAGAAAAGGAGGGAAGTGGCATTCGCGACGATTCCGTCTCCTCGTTCGCCATCCTCAGCGGCATCGAGAGGGCCAGCTTCCTCTCGATGAAGCCCTGGTTGGCGTTCTCAGACACGCCCAGGGCTGCCGGAAGCCGCTGGTTTGCCGATGACTCGCCCGACGAGGTGGTCATGGGCTACGAAGTGGCGGAATTCGAACAGCGGAAGGTCGGCGACACATTCTACGTGACCGTGACGCCCCAGGGGAAGACCGAGCCCGTGACGCACCCGTTCAAGGTCGTCGGCATCCTCGACCGGACCGGCACTCAGGACGATGGAACCGTCTTCCTGCCCCTCCCGACGGCCCGGGTGATCTTCAACCGGCCCGATGAGCTGACCATCGTCGGTATCAAACTCAAGGAGTTCTCCGGCCTCCGCCTTCGCGAGTTCGAGAAGCGATGGGCGAAGCTGCCCGAAGTCCAGGTGGTCAGCCTCCAGCAGGTGAAGACCACGCTGGTGAGCCTCGTGGAAACCGCCCAGGCGATGATTGCGGCCGTCGCCGTCGTTGCGATCGTCGTCGCCATCATCGGGGTCATCAACACGATTCTCATGAGCGTCAGCGAACGAACGGGGGAGATCGGCATCATGAAGGCGATCGGAGCGAGCCGCGGAGATATATTTCAAATAATATGGTATGAGACGCTGTTCATCTGCCTCTCAGGCGGCATCATGGGCAGTATCGCGGCCGTGCTTGGTGCCCGGGGTGTCGAAGCCGGGCTGCGCCGCTTGATCGATATTGGAGCCCACGGCTCGATCGTTACCATATCGCCGGCCATCATCGCTGGCGCCCTCGTAGGCGCGGCTGTCCTCGGCGTCTTCGCCGGGCTGTATCCGGCATGGCGGGCGGCCTCCCTCCGGCCCATCGCGGCGATCAGGGAAGGCGAATGAGCTTCGGAAGGAGAAACAGTATGACGAACCACGAAAAAGAATGCACGACTGATCCTGTGCTCGAATCCGTCGGGCTCCGCCGCTCCTATCGGCGCGGGAGCGAGACCGTCCAGGCGCTCAGGGGAGTCGATCTGACGATCAGGCGCGGTGAAATGGTCGCGATTCTCGGGCCGTCCGGGTCGGGAAAGACGACCCTGATCAACCTCCTGTCCTGCCTCGACGCGCCTGACGGCGGCAGGCTGACCATCGCTGGAGCATCCGTGGAGACCCTGTCGGAGGAGGAACTAACCGGTATCCGGCGTGGCCGCATCGGCTACATCTTCCAAAAGTTCCACCTGCTCCCCTCGCTGAACGTCGCCGAAAACGTCGAACTGCCGCTGCTCTTCCTCGATCGCCCGGCCGATCGGGGCAAAACGATCGAGGTGCTGCGCCTGGTCGGCCTCGAGGACCGCGCGTTTCACCTCCCGAGCGAGTTGTCGGGCGGCCAGATGCAACGCGTCGCGATCGCGCGGGCCATCATCGTGCGGCCGGAAATCCTGATTGCCGATGAGCCGACAGGAAACCTCGACCGCGCCAACGGGGAAGCCATCTTCGATCTGTTCCGGAAGCTCATAGAGAGCGAGGGACTGTCGGTGATCGTTACGACCCACAACCACCACCTCGGCTGCCGTGCCGACCGCGTGATCACCCTCGAGGACGGCCTTGTCACCCGTGAAGAATCGGGTGCGGCGCTCCGGCAGACCTCAGGCGCCTGACCGGGCCGTCAACCTTTCGTCGGGGGCGTGATCGACAACTTGCGGAGCTTGTACCGTAGCGTTCGCTCATGAATGCCCAGCCGCCGGGCGGTCTCGGACTGGTTGCCCCCTGAAGCGGCGAGTGCCGCGGTGATCAACTGCCGTTCGAGATCATCGACGCGCTCGGGAAGTGTGGAGCCGGCCTGCGTGGTCTGGCGGACTTCTCTGGCGGGTTCGACAATTTCGCCGAACCGTTCGGGAAGATCGCCGAGATCGATCTCGGTATGGTCCGAAAGGAGCAGCAGCCGCTCGATCGTGTTCTCGAGTTCGCGGACATTGCCGGGCCACTTCCAGGCGCACAGGGCTTCGATCGCTTCCGGCGTGAATCTCTTTGGGGGAACGCGGTATTGCCGCGCTTTCCGCGCCATCAGTTCCGTGATCAGGAGCGGAAGATCGAAGGTTCTTTCGCGCAATGGCGGGATCCGGAGCGGTATGACGGCGATACGGTAAAACAGGTCTTCGCGGAACCGCCCTTCCCGAACCATCGCTTCGAGGTCCCGATGCGTTGCGGTGACCCATCGTACATCGGCTTTTCGCGGCTGACTGTCGCCGAGCCGGTTGTATTCGCTGTTCTGCAATACCCGCAGCAGCTTGGGTTGAAGCGCGAGGGGAAGCTCGCCGATCTCGTCCAGGAACAGGGTGCCGCCCGCTGCTTCCTCGATGCGACCGGTCCTGATGCGGTCGGCTCCGGTGAAGGCGCCCTTGATGTGCCCGAAAAATTCGCTTTCGATGAGCGTCTCCGGGATCGCACCGCAGTTGACTGCGACGAACGGATGACGTGCCCGGGGGCTCTGCTCATGAAGTCGCCGGGCGAGCAGTTCCTTTCCCGTTCCCGTTTCGCCCTGGAGCAGCACAGGGGCAAGGCTGGGTGCGGCGCGATCGAGCTGGGCGAGGACCTGGATGAAACGCTCATCTTTCCCGAGAATCTCCCCCGGCGACCGGAGGCTGGCGATCTGGGCGCGGAGCGTCCTGTTTTCGTTTTTGAGCGCGACGTGCCGGGCGACGATCTCGAGCTTGCCTTTCAGGAGTTCTATATCGACCGGTTTTTCGAGGTAGTCGAGGGCCCCGAGTCGCATCGCCTCGACGGCTGTCTGCACCGTCGCATACCCGGTGACGAGCAGCACGGCGAGGTCGGGGTCGATTTCCTTGAGCCGTTTCAGAAGATCGAGCCCGTCGATGCGGGGCATGCGCAGGTCGGTGATGACAAGATGCGAGCCGAGGCGGCGAAGATGGTCAAGAGACGGCCCCGCTTCAGAAAACGCCGTGGCGTGATGGCCGAGCCGCATGACGGCCTCGGCAAGCAGGGTTGCCTGGCGAAGATCGTCGTCGATGACGAGGATATCAAGCTGTGTGGTCATGCAGACCTCCGGGGGTGGGGGGATGCGCGTGAAGGCGGAGCTCGAACGTGGTCCCGGACGGCCCGGTTCCGGCAAGCATCAAACTTCCGCCAAGCGCCGCTGCGAGCCGGTACGCATTATACAGGCCGAGCCCGGTTCCGTCAGGACGGGTGGTGTTTCCTGCCATGAAGAGATACTCGACGATCTGCTCCGGAAGCCCGGAACCGTTATCTGACACCGATAGAACGCGGCTCTGACGGTCTTCGGAAAAGGTTATGCTTACGGTGTCTGCCCCTGCTTGCGCCGCGTTTGCGACGAGATTCCAGGCAAGTCTGCGCAGAAGCTCCGGATCCGTCTCGATGGGGGTCGGCCCGATCGCTGGAGTTTTGATGCATGACGAAGGAAACGCGGTCTCGAACGCGAGTTTCAAATCCTCCAACCATCGGGCCAGGTCGAAGGTCTGAGGGTGGGGGAGGATGGGACGGGTTGTCTGGAGCAGGTTCTGGACAAGCCCGTTCGCTTCACGGACCGTCTGCTTCAGCAGTTCGAACCGGCGGAAGACGTCACTCGACGGTGGTTCCCCGGCAGAAGATGTCGCGGCCAGGAGAGAATCGAGTCCCAGGGAAAGGGTGTTGAGAGGATTGCGGATCTCGTGGGCGACTCCTGATACGATTCGGGCCAGCCCCTCGCTTCGACGCTCCGTTTCTTCCCGCAAACGTCGCTGTTCACGAAGTTCCTCGGCC
>JAGOCE010000141.1 GCA_017998915.1 Candidatus Ozemibacteraceae bacterium | reverse complement strand
CTGGATTCTCGAGCCGATATTGATGGTCTGGCCGAAGTAATCCAGGATCCCCTGGTTGCTGATGGCGAGGGCCGGGCCCTCATGAACGCCGATCTTCAGGCTCAGAGGCGCCCCGTCGCTCCAGAAGACGCCGGCCATCGACCGGATCATCTCGACGGCGCACGATGTCGCGGCTTTCGATGAAAGAAACGTCGCCATCACGGCATCGCCCATCGTTTTGATCGTGACGCCGCCATGCCGTTCGACGAGGTCGTTGAGAACGGAAAAGTGCTGCTGGACGACCCTGTTTGCCGAGGCATCGCCGAGCCTGTCATACATCTGCGTGGACCCGACGAGGTCGGTGAAAAGAACGGTCACATTGCGGATGAGGAGCCCGAAATCCCGTCTGGCCTCGTTGATTCTGAAATAGCGGCGAAAATATTTGTTGTGGAGGATCGACCTTCCGGAAAGATAGGGTGCCATGCCGGAAGGATGGTGCTCGAGGATGTCGTGCAGCCGTGCGACGTCCGTGCGCAGGGCTTTGATGCCGACGGTCCGGCTCGAGGCGTTCCTGATGATGATGTCCGGCGTTCCTTCGCGCAGGGTGATGGTGCTCTTCGAAAACCCCTGGTCTGAAATCAGTAGAGCCTGCCCGCTCGAGTCGCCACTTCCTTCCCGGCCGTCGATGAAGATGGAAACCCCTGTGTGTGGAGAAACGGAAACAAGCCGGATATGGTCTTCCGGGCTCGCGGGAAGGGGGATTTTCGCTTCCTCGTGCGGCGGAATGAACACGAAGGCCAGCCCGTGCGACTGCAGGTAGTCCAGCAGTTACGGCGATGGCCGGAAATTATGTGAAAAGTGAAAATGCCTGAAGGTCGGATAATCCTGGTACCGATTCCCGGCGACCGGGGCGATGGACGGGGATATCGTAAACGAGGCTTCTATCAGTTCGTCCAGGGTCACGACCCGTTCGAGCATGCAGAGCTCACAGAACATTCGGCTCTGCACCTTTCCGAGCTCCGGTGAGGAAAACAGCATGCCTCCGCACGTCGGGCAGATGACATCGAAGGAAAGGTCGAAAAGCCCGGCCCGTGTGCCGCAGACAAACAGGTCGACGCAGGTTTCCGGGGCCAGCGACGCCTGATGGGCGAACGACAGCGGGTTCATCCTGAAAAGTTCGCTCGGGGAACGCGACGCGAGTTGCGAGCCGACGGCGCCGAGAACATCATCGGGAAACGTCCCGAACAGCTGGCACCGGTGGATGGCCTCTTGCAGGACGGGGGTTCTCATCGTTTCACCACCATCGTTCCGATTTCTGAGCTGGGCACTGTCCTCAATAGCTGAAGAACATCTGCTGAAGGGCCTGCGGGTCGGTCGTGCGCGTTAGGCCGAGTATGAGGAGGATGCGGGCTTTCTGGGGGTTCAGGTCGTCGGCCACGACGAAGCCGTAGGCCGCGTCGTCGACTTCGGCGCCGAGCGTGACCCGACCTCCGCCGGTCCGGGCGGAACGGACGACGGCGATGCCGCCGCGGCGCGCCTTGCCGAGAGCTTCGAGAACCGCGGGCGAGGCGTTTCCGTTGCCCACACCGGCGTTCACGACGCCGTCCGGCCTTGCTTTGATCACTGCCTCGATGAGCTCGGGAGTGTTGTCGGCGTGACCGTAGGTGATGAAGACGCGCGGCAGGGTCTCGCGGCCGGCCACGTTGAACGGTGTGGCGAGGGTGTGGCGGCGTGCGGACAGGCGCTCGAACGCGACCTTCCCGTAGTAGACCGTTCCGAGCGGCCCGGCGTTCGGCGACTGGAACGTGTCGACGGCGGTCGTGCTGGTTTTCGTGACCTCGCGGGCCGAGTGGATGCGGTCGTTCAGGACGACGAGCACGCCTTTGCCGTGCGAGAGCGGCGAAGCGGCGACGGAGACCGCGTTGAACAGGTTCATCGGCCCGTCAGCGCTCATCGAGGTCGAGGCGCGCATCGAGCCGGTGACGACGACCGGCTTGCGGCTCTTCACGGTCAGGTGCAGGAAATACGCCGTCTCCTCAAGCGTGTCGGTGCCGTGCGTGACGACGATACCGTCGACATCGCGATCGGCGAGAAGGGCGTTGATGCGGTTGGCCAGCTTCAGCCAGATCGTCGTGGTCATCGCCTGGCTGTCGACCTGCGAAATCTGCTCTCCGCTCAGCCGTGCGAACGAGGCGATCTCGGGAACCGCGCAAACGAGCTTCTCGACGGGCAGGGCGCTCGGCTTGTATCCGGCTTCCCCGGCCGATTTTCCTGCCCCAGCGATCGTGCCGCCGGTGGCGAGAAGCACGATGTGCGGGAGATCAGCTGCAAACAGGGCGGTCGAGAAGAAGAGGGCGAACAGCGTGATCAGGCAGAATCTGGCGACAATCCTGGATTTTCGAGGCATCGGTGTCCTTCCTTGAAAGAATGTTTTCCCATTTTACCTGATTCAACGTCCGGGGGTATCCTGTCAGCAGCGGGTGTGAGACCGCAATGCATTCGGCATGGAGGGGATCATGATGTTTCAACGTGCGTTCGAAAAGGCAGTCGTGGCCTGGGTTGTGCTCATTGTTCTGACGATCGTCGTTCCGGCGGGCCTGCATGCCCAAGAATCGGAAGCCTCCGGAGATGCCAACGCTCGGCGGTGGTTCGGCATGATCTCCGCCGGCCGGATGGATGACGTCGCTGCGCTGATCGATGACGGCTTCGATATCAACATGACGATGCGCGACATGGGGTGCGGCCTGCACTGCGCCGTCGAAACCGGTCAGGATGCGGTTCTCGAACTGCTGACCTCGCGCGGGGCTGACCTGAACGTGCGTGACGGCCGGAATCTCGCCCCGCTGCATCTCGCCGCAGTGAAGAACCGCGCCGAAGCCTGCCGAATCCTGCTCGATGCAGGCGCCGACGTGAATGTGACGGGGTTTGTGAGCGGGGATGGAGCCGCCGAGAGCACGCCTCTGCATCTCGCCGCGGAAAGCGGTGCGCGCGACGTCGTCGAACTGCTGATTTCACGGGGAGCCAACGTGAACGCCGTCAACAATTTCCAGCGAACCCCCTTGTTCTGGGCCAGGAAAGCCGGGAAGACCGACGTTGCCGAGCTTCTCGCCGCCCACGGGGCCGTTGCCGACCCCTCGGAGATTCCGACGGGATCGCCTGCATCGGGTACCGAGGAACCGCCGGCGTCACGGTAAGTGCCGCCCCATGCCGAAGGTTGAGCAGACTGCCGGCGAATAATCGGCAGTCGGAATCGGCATGAACGCCGCGCATTGGCTTCCCGGGCCGAACTTCGGTTTCCTGTATGAGTGGCATGGTTCCTGCTCTATTGCCGCCATCAAGAAATCGGACATGCGAGGTCAAAAATGAAATCGATGCGTTGGCTTCTGATCGTTCTGGCGGTGCTCGTCGCCCCGGCAACCGGCTGGGCCCTCAATGAGTGGACGGTGCTCCTGTACATCGTGAACGACGACAAGGACACCACCATGGAAAACGCGAACATGCGCAGCATTCAGGCGATGACGCGGTCGGGCCCGCCCGCCGGCTGTGAAATCGTGGTCATCGACGACCTCGCCCCCAAGGCCGGCTCGCCGTTCGGCGGCATCTTCGGCGGGAACAAGGAAAGCGGCGCCTCGATCTACACGATTCAGAAGGGCAGCGTCAACGTCGAGGACAAGCTCGGCGAAGTGAACATGGGCTCGCCCTACGTGCTGTGGAGCTTCCTGAAGAAGGCGGCCGAGCGGCACCCCGCCCGCAACTACGCGCTCATCATCAACAGCCACGGCAGCGGTATCTTCTCGTGGCGCGGCACGGGCGGCACCTCCAGCATGAAGCCCGGCGCGGTCGATTTCGACCCCGACAGCCGGTTCGTCGCTTACGATCACACCGACAACGACTGCCTGACCGTGTTCGAGCTCGTCGCCGTGCTCGACGCCTTCAAGACCCGCCTGAACGGGAACCGGCCGCTGTCGGTGCTGGCCTTCGACGCCTGTCTGCCCGGCTCGATCGAGGCCGTGTACCAGTTCCGCAGCTCCTGCGAGGTGATGGTCGGCGCTGCCGACACGACCGGCATCAACGGATACCCCTATGCGCGGATCATGAACGCGGTCGAATCCGAGCGGCCTTCCAGCGCGACAGGCTTTGCGAAAGCCATGGTCGGCGGCGCCGGGATGCGTGACATGGGCTACTGGAACGTGGCCCGCGCCGGCGAGCTGACCTTTGCCTTCAACGCTTTCGTGCTCGAGCTGATGAACGCCTCGGCAGACGGGTACCAGTTCAACCCGAGCGAAGCCTACGGCGGCAAGAACTACTACTGGGACATCGAAGCCAGTCTCGGCAGCATGGGCGGCCTCTCCGGCGTGAAGAACGGGATCCTGGTTCGCAAGACCGCCGAGGACGCCCTGTCCGCCGTCACAGCCTGTCGCACGGTCTCCTCGGGAGCCGGCATCTCGGTCGCCATGCCGACGCCTGATGACTATCGGAAGTTCCGCGCTTTCTACAAAGCCCTCGACTTCGCACGCGACACCCAGTGGGATGAGTATCTCGATAAAGTATACGGTATAAGATAATACATTAGATTGGAGTGACCGGGCCGAATCGGAAGACGATTCGGCCCGGTTTTCGTTCGGAAAACTTCAGATGGGACTGGCGCGGGTGGCGGCCGATTCGGGAGAGTGCGCACCGCAGGATTCCGGCGTGGCCGCGTCGGCCGAGTCGGGGTAGAACCCGAATTTTTTCAGCACGGCGAGCTTGGGCAGGATATTTCCGGCCAGGTCGATGTGGAAGAAGCCGGGGAACAGGTCGGGGTGGGCCTGGATGAACTCGTAGATCGGCCGGTGCTGGGGGGCGATCTCGAATTTCGACATCGTGCTGATCTCGTGGCCGGTGATCATGTATTCGGGGAACAGCTCGGGGCAGAACTCGAGCTTGGTCGAGCCTGCATACGCCTGATACAGTTCGGTCTGCGGCAGAAGACAAAGCATAGATGGCAGTATACGAGCGCCCAGCATGCGCAGGGAGACCATCTGGAACACGGTCTGGTGAAAATCGTCCATCGTCTCGAACGGGAAACCCCAGATGTAGAACGCGTCGACGCGCGGGAAGATGCCGACCGCCTCGGAGACGCGCGCGATCGCCTGTTCCGCTGAGAAACCCTTCTTCACGAGCTGGAGTATGCGGTCGCAGCCGCTCTCGATGCCGAACCGCAGCTCGACGCAGCCCGTGGCGGCCATCGCCTCCATCATCTCGCGGTCGGTCAGGTCGACGCGGCCGAAGGATTTCCACATCACCTTCAGGCCCGATCGGTCGAGAGCCTCGCAGAACTCCATGACGCGGGCCTTCTTCGAGACGAAATATTCGTCCTGGAATAGAAACATCTTCACGCCGGCCTGCTCGTGGAGCATGCGCATCTCGTCGACGATGTTGCCGACCGAGCGGAACGTCGAGGCGTGGTCCCAGACCGGGGCGACCGAGCAGAACGTGCATGGATACGGGCAGCCGCGCGATGACATCAGGCCGTAGCCGCGATACTGCGTCAGGTCGATATGCTCGAACGCCGGGAACGGGATCGCGTCGAGGTCTGAAACCCGCTCGCGCGGGGAAGTGCGCACGATGCAGCCATCGCGGTCTCGCACGACGAGACCGGCCACCTGGGTGAGGTCGCCGCCGCGTTTGATCGCGCCGAGCAATGCTGGGCCGGTGCGCTCGCCCTCGCCGACCGCGATGACGTCGATCCAGGGGAAGCGTTCAAGAATCTGTTCTTCGACGGCTTTCGAGCCGACGCCGCCGAGAATCAGGGTCGATTCGGGGTGCTGATTCTTGTATTCCTTCATCGCCAGGATGGCGAAGGGGAGCAGGTTTGCCATGCAGGAAAAGCCGACGACTGGGGCAGCCCCGTCGAGGAAGCGCAAAATCGCGCCCGTGCTGAATGGCTCGGCGGCCTGCGTCAGCTGGTAGTCGCGGAAATCGACGGTGTAGCCCGCCTGCTCGAGCGCGCGGGTCAGGTAGAGACAGCCGAGCGGCAGGTGAAGCTCACGGTCGACGGTGTCGAGGTAGCGCACATACAGCAGGTTCAGGTTGAGAAGCGTGATATCGGCGGTCATCGGAGGTGCGGGTTACTCATCGAGGCCGGGTATGTCGGGCCGAATGCCGCGGGTGATGGCCGAATCGTCGATGTCGACGGGCGGCGTGGTCTGGATGCCGGGCCGGGCCTCGCCGGTGCGGGATCGGAACCGTACGACGATCTGGGATTCCTCGATATCGATCACGAACAGGGCGGCATCTCCGGCTGCCTCGGCACAGACTTTTCGGAGGGCCTTTCCGAGCGGCAGTCCGGCTGTCGTTGCGCTGACGCGCCGGCTGGTGTCGATCGCCGTTCCGCCGGCAAGCGAGATTCTGATGCCGGTATCGGCTGCGAGAAGATCGAGTGCGTCGCTGAAGGGGCGGTTCGTCACGTCGTCTTTGACCAGGACCTCCTGTAACACGTTGAATGTCAGCGGATCGCCTGCCTTCCACGTCGACGTTGCCGGAATCGGAGCGACCCGGATTTCGGTCTCGTCAGGCGTGATGGGTGGGGCGGGCACCGGTTTCGGCGGCCTCGGGATATCGGGGCGGGCGCCGCCGGGGGGCATCGGAAAGTCGGGCCTGATGCCGCGCGTCATGCGATCGTCGTCATCGGAGGCCGAGACGCCCGCGTTCGGCAGGCCCGGCCTGAGTTCTCCGCTCGTTTCGTCGACCGGCGGCGTGTCGGCGCGGCCGGCGACGGGCGTGAAGGTCAGCTGGGCGAGCAGGGCAAGCATCGCTGCCGCCGAGGCCCCGGTGAGCGCCTTCCGCTGGGGCTCGGGAACGGCCGTTCCCGAGATGATGATCCCAAGCTGGGCTTCGGGAATGGAGGTCAGCATCGCCCGTTCCGACGGATCAAGCGGGATCGCGAGCTCATCCGCGACGGCGGCGCGCCTGGAGAGAAGATCGGCGCGGAACGACGCATCGACGGCGGCCCGCTTGATCAGCAGCTCCATGCCGCGCGGGATACCGCGGCCTCTGTCGGTCGTGCCCGCGGGGCGGCCGCCGACGATCGTGTGCCCCTGGCCGGCTCCATCAGACGTTTCGCCGGGCCGGGCCATGGGGACGTTCCGTTTCGCTTCGCTCATCGTGCAGCCTCCACGTCAGGTGTCGGAATGAGACAATGATACCTCGGAATCGGCAATCGAGACCAGCTCGAAGCCTGCCGGCTTTCCGGGAATTTCGGGAAGCGGCTCCATCACGAGATGGCCGAAAGCGGCTTCGACGGTCGCGGGGCAGGCGACGATCGGCGTGCGGCGCGTCTCCTTCGAACGCTTTTCCATAGATGCAGATATATTCACGGTCGGGCCGGTCACGGTGAAGTCCTGGCGCCCGTCGGAACGGCCGAGCACGCCCATGAGGATCTTGCCCGTCGCGATGCCGCTGCCGATCGCAATCTCGAACTCGCCGGCCGCGCGCCGGATCGCGTTGAAGGCAGTGAGCTCTTGCCGCATGCCGAACGCGGCCCGGATGGCGCGCTCGCCCGACGGGGCCATGCCGTGGGTGGGGAGGAAGACGGCCATGATCGCATCGCCGATGAACTTGTCGATCGTGCCGCCGTGCGCCTCGATCATCGCTTCCATGCGGGTCAGATACTCGTTGAGCATCGCCGTGATCTTCTCGGGCGGCTGGGTCTCGGACATGGTCGTGAAGCCGCGGATATCGGTGAACATCACCGTGGCGGTAAGGCGGGTGGCAGTGCGGCGGTGGCGGCCGGCGACGGCCTGCATGGTGAGATCCGAGATGAATCGGCGCAAAAACTCCTTTTCGGCCAGGTCCTTCGCCATGGTGTTGAAACTGAGGCACAGGCTGCCGATCTCGTCGTCGGTCAGCACGGGCAGGCGCTGCCCGTAATCGCCTGCGGCAATCGCTTCGACCGTTTTCCGCATCTCGCTGACCGGTTTCAGGAAGAACGATTGGAACAGGAGCAGGGCGAGAATGACGATCGCGACCGGATACGCCGCCGCGAACACGGCCGGGGGAAGCGACATCCCGGCTTCTTGCCCGACCGGCTCGAGCGCCGCTCCGATCATCTCCATGCCCGTGAGGGGGCGGGCCAGGACATGGCAGGGTATCCCGTTCACCGGCAGGCGGGTGCGGATGTTGCCCCCCTCGCTTCTCAACCTCTGCAGGAGCAGATACATGACCGGTTCCATGCTAGGCGACACGGGAAGGACGATCGGCCATTCCCCTTCCATGTTCTGCTGAAGAACGACCGGCGGGACGGACTGGCCGGGGGTGATGCGGTGGTTGACGGCATGGGTCAGCTCCTGCTGGATCATGAACTTGCGGTTCATGACGGTGAACAGGAGCATCGTCGGGTTCATCGACTCGTCGAGCACCTCGTGGAAAATGACCGAGGTTGTCTCATGAAACACCTGGAACGGCATCAGCCGGTCAAAGGTGATGGCGAGCTGGTAGACGGTTTCCGGACTGACCGCGAGCGCGAAGATATCGTAAATCATGCCGCCTCGGATCTCGCGCTGGAGATTCTGGCGGTCGGATTCGCCTGACGAAGCCTCGCGAGAGATGAGCGTCGAGAAAATGAACTGGAGAAGCGCCGTCATGAGCTTGTGGGCCTGTTTGATTTCCGAGCGCGCCGGATCGGCAAGACCCGGAGCGAAATCATGTGGATTGCCGTTGGGATCGATGACATACAGGGTATTCAAGAACGAGTATTTCAGTTGAGCGACCGCCGATGCGATCTCGGGAATCGGTCGCATGCCTTTCCGCCATGCCGGATCGTCGAGCAGTTTGCGTATCGGTTTGATCAGCCCGCTCATGAAGGACGCATGGCTTGCCTCGAGCTGCTCGAGACGCTCCTCGAGGCGCTGCATCGCATCGGCACGCTGGAAATCGAAACGGCTCTGGCTCCCGATGAGGCCTGTCCAGACGAGACCGGTGACGGGGATGCAACTCACGACCACGCAGATCACCAGACACTGGCGGAAGAGGCCTGTCGCGATGCTTCCGCGCATGTCGAGGCTGAGCGCCAGCGGGATAGCGGCGAGCAGCAGCAGGAACAGTGCTGGCATGACGGGTGAGCGGGCGAGCCGGAACGGCCGGCGCATTTGCTCGGTGTGCAGCGCGAGCGTATGCTTCCAGCCGGCTTCCCGGATGAATACCACGCCCCGCATCGAGGCGTCGAGGATGGCGCCTTCGGAGATCCGCTTGGCTTCCACGGCGACGGATCGAGCCAGTTCCGGTGTCAGCCCCGGAATCTCTTGTTCCGCCGTGCGCAGTCGGCGCCAGGTTGTCAGGTGAACGCGAGGGATGTCGAGACCGACGGCCGGCAGCGCAAGGGCTTTTTTCAGCCATTGCGAGGAACCGATCGTCTTGTGCGGCACGAACAGCGTGACGAAGCCGGCACAGGGAACGCTCCCGACGGAAGCCGTTTCGGAGGCGAGTTTGAGGTCCTGGAACGCCGCGAAGCTCAGAGCCATGCCTGGAAATAATGGCCCGGTGAGCAGTTGCCCGTGTTCGCCGCGAAACCGAATGGTTTTGAGCGAGACGGGGTTGTGCTCCAGAAATGATGTCGAGCCTCCGAACAGATGCATGATGGAAGGCCAATACATGGCGCCCGCGAAGGCCGGGAACGGCTCCCACGTCTCCCTGCACCGCCGCTCGGCCATGACCGTCAGGAGCGCGCGCCGATCTTCCTGCGCCAATCCGTGGCTTGTCAGGAGTGCGTAGTCCTTGTTCCATATTGCATACTTTATATGTGAACCGAACGCGGCGTGCCAGCGGGAGA
>JAGOCE010000140.1 GCA_017998915.1 Candidatus Ozemibacteraceae bacterium | reverse complement strand
GGCAAGCGCCGCCAGCGCATCGGCCGTCATCGCTCTTGCCCTGACGGAATCGGTGTCGAACAGGCGAAGGGCCAGTTCGAACAGTGCCGGGTCGAGTCGTTTGAGGAGCCGTGCGAGGAGCATTTCCCGACCTTCGCCAGACGGCATTTTCAGCGCCAGATCGAGCAGGAACCTGCGCGCTTCGGCGAACCTCTTGATGAGAATGTCGTCGGTCAGCTGAAGAATGCCGGTTTCGACGCTCTCCATCAGTTTGTCCTTGAAGGCCGGCATCAGCTCGTCTGGCGTGTATTCGGAAAGGGCTTCGCGGAGGCGTCGGCGGATGGAAGGGTCCGTGTCTTCGGCCATTTCAAGGTAGAGGGGAACGAAGTCCGGCCGGTGAAACTTGACCAAGGTTTCGAAATGGAATCGCTTGACGTCGGGGTCGGGGTGGCGGAACTGCTCATGGACCAGTTCGAACAGGCCGAGATCCTCGAAGAGCGAGACGATCTCGAAATACAGGGTCGAGTTGTGGTCCATGGGGACCGCCCGTACGAGGGCGCCCATCGCCTTTTCGCCATAAAATCTGGCGATGCCGTTCCGCACGTCGCGGCGGATCGTCAGGTCGGCGTCGGAAAGCAGAGGGATCAGGACGTCGAGACTCGATTGGGTGGCGATTTTCAGGAGAGCCTGGACGGCGGCGACGCGAACCGCGTTGTCGTCGTCTTCGAGAATCGTTGCGAGCTTGTCCACCGCGCCTTCGATGCCCCGTTTTCCGGACAGCTCGACGAGGGGTATGAGAAGATCGCGGGAGCCGACGATCGCATCGGACATCGCCGAGAGAACGAGCGAATCGGTTTCGGGGGCATCGTGCTCTTCGAGTCGGGCGAAAGCCGACTTCCTGACGTTCTGGTCGGGATCGGCGAGCTTGCTGAGAAGTGCCTGCGGTGGTTCCGAAGCTGAAAAGGGCCAGATCATCGAATCATGCCTTTGCCTTTGCCTTGATCGCGGCTGCCAGGATATCCGAGACGGCTCTGCGCACGCCTTCGTCCGGATCGAATCTGAGCGGTTTGATATAGGGGGCCAGCGATACTGCGTCCGATATTTTCCCGAGACTTTGGATGACGTTCCGCCTGACGTCCGCGTCGGGATCGCGCAGACACTGGATGAGAACCGGCATGAACCGGGCGTCCTTGATTTCCCCGAGGGCGAACGCAGCGGAAGCGCGCATCCATTTGTCGGGGTGGCGGAGCATTTCGAGAACGGGCTCGTAGATCTGGTAATACCCGAGTCTCCACAGCGTGATGACCGTGTTTGCACGAACCCGGTTGTTCTTGTCGTAGAGGCAGGGAATGATTGCTTCGGCGTCGGTGAGCTCGCCGACGTTCGAAAGGGCCTCGACCGCGTTCGCCCGGACGCGGTCGTCCTGGTCTTTCAAAAAGCCGATCAGCATCTGGGAAACCGAGGGACCGCCGATTTTTCCAAGGCCCATGATGACGACGGACCGGACGATGGGGTCCGGATCCTGGATCGCGACGATCAGGTTCGGCTTGAGCTCAGGCGGAATTTGCTCGCACAGCACTTCGAGCACTTTCGCGGCGAGCACGCGCGTCCGCTGGTCAGAGGAGGAGAGATCGCGGGTCATGTCCTCGAGAAAGCCGGGGTCCATTTTGATCAGGGACAGGCCGATCGCGAGCTTTGCTTCGGGGGGCATCTTGTCGAAGCCGGTCAGGAATTTGCGTCGGGTGATGTAGGCGATCGCCGCGTGGGCTGTCTGCTTGATGCGGGTGTCGTTCACGGCCAGAAGCTTGGTCAGGGCGGACAGGATCTGGGGGTGATCGCGGTCTTTCAGAAGCTCGATGGCCTGGAAAACGATCTTCGGCTCGGTGTCCTTCAGATAATTGATGATCACTTCCGTGCCGGCTTCGCTCTGGAAATGCTTCAGCGTGAGGAGGTCCAGGATCGTCTTGCGAACGGTGAAATCAGGGTCGCGCATTTTCGCGACGAGCACGGTGAGCGCGTTCGGTGAACCGCTTTCAGCCAGAATCTGGAGGATGCGGGAGCGGAGAGAGGCGTCGTTATGGTACAGGACTTCCTCGATGAACCGCTTGAGCCGCGGGTCCATCATCAGGTTGATGATCTCGCTCTGGATCTGGGGGGGGACTTCCATGAAATGCTCGAGCAGCAGCGAGTTGAGAGTCTCGATGATGAAGTTTTCCGTCGGGTTGCCGAGAAGCGCCAGGGCCGTCCGGCCCGTTTCGAGCTCCTTGTAGCAGCAGGCCTTGATCAGGAGGTTCTTGCGGTCTTCGATGTCGAGGCCCTTGAGGAAGCCATTGAGATAGCTTTCGTTATATTTGTGAATCTTGGGAAGGTTCTTGAGGATCGTTTCCTCGTGATGACGGCCGATCCGGAGAAGGCATTCCGACAGGATCATGCTTGCCTGGACATACGTGTCGGAAAGATGTTCTTCGAGGGGCTTCACGTACATCGCGATCTTTTCGCGCATCTCCGGGGTGCCGATCGCCTCGGGAGTCATGCCGTCGAGCTCGTCGGCGAAATGTTTGACGATCGATTGGATCGTGCTCGTGACGACGGGGGGAATGGACTTTGCCTTGTCGAGCAGGTGCGGAAACAGATACTTGTAGGAGTTGGGATCGGCGATCTGCTCGAGGATCTGCATGATCTTGAGGCGGTATGACTCGCTCTTCTTGCCGAAGTTGTCGAACAGTTTGCTGAAAAAAGCGTCTTGGTGGAACTGGAGACACTTGAACACCGAGTAGCGCATCGATTGGTCGATGCTCTGCATGTTTTTGAGGCAGAGTTCCAGGAAGGTCTGGCCTTTGATTTTCTCGATGTGCTTGCTGAACTCGACCTGGATGATTTTCTTGTCTTCCCGGGACGCCTCGAGCGAGTCTTCCTTCAGGATGTCGATAAAAATCGGATACAGTTGTGGGTTTTGGAGGTTGACCATTTCCTCGAGGTAGAGGATTTTTTCTTTGGGCGTATAGGCTGACCATTTCTGCAGGAACTTCGAGATGATGCCTGACTTCTCGATCGCGAACTGGATGATTGCTCGGATTCCAGAGTCGCCAGTGGTGCAGAGGATGTTCACGAGCGGCTTGAGCCGCGGCTCGTCGACGCTCTGGAGAATCTCTTTGAATACCTCGCGATACACCTGATCGGGATAGTTGATCAGTTTGAGGATGGACTGGTAATCTTCGAGGGAGAGCGTCTCGTGTCGCGCGGCGAAGATGCCGAGGATACGGAGCCGCAGCTGTTGGTTCTTGTTCTCCTCGAACTTTTCGCACAGGAACTCGACGAAGAAGTGGTTGAGATTCGCGACGAAATCATCGAACGCACCCTGTGACACGCTCGTGTCGGGCGACTGAAGGTGCTCGAACGTCTCGAGCGGATCGGTGATTTTTCTCGTGAACCAGCTCATCCTAGCGTTTCTGTTCTCTGTTTGCGGGATTCACCCGGAATTTCCAGATCTCTCTGAGGGAAGATTTCCTCCCCGGGAGGGATGATAGTATAAACGACGCCCGAGCGCAATTCATCTTCTTCACGGGTTTTCATCGATCGGGCCGTCTGTGCGCCGTGCCGGGCGAACACCGGCGTATCTCCGGTCTTCAGGTCGTGCGGGAAACGTGTCGGCGCAGCACGGAAAGCCAGATGCCCGCCTCGGTCAACAGGACGATCGGAACGGAGACGAGAACCTGGGAAACAACATCGGGAGGTGAAAATATAGCCCCAGCAATAAAAGCGATAACGATACTATGGCGGCGGTGTGATCGGAGCCGTTCGACGGGGAGAATCCCGATTGCGTCGAGAAAGGCGAGGAGCAGGGGCAGTTCGAACAGAATTCCGGTCACGAGCATCAGGGAGAGGATGAAATCGATGTAGGCTCCGTACGATATCGACGGGAGAAAATCGGCTCCGTTTGCGGCGATCAGAAAACCCAGGGCCGGCGGCAGGACGACCGCCCAGCAGAAGACGGCTCCAGCGGCGAAACAGAACAGGGCTGGAACGAGCAGGGCGACGGCCCACGGCCGCTCTGCCGGCATAAGGGCGGGAGCGACGAACGCCCATACCTGCCAGACGATCACGGGAAACGCGAGGGTGATACCGGCCCAGGCGGACAGCTTGATGGTCGTGACGAACCCCTCGGTGACCGAGAGCGTGACCAGCCGCAAGCCGGGTGCAGCCTGTTTCAGCGGGTGAAGTGCCAGCGGCACCAGACTCTCCGATGCCGCCCACGCGGCGAGAAAGCCGGCGAACGCCGAAGCGACGGCGACGATGATCCGGCGTCTCAGCTCGGCGAGATGGTCGAGAAGGGGGGCGTCAACAGTGTTGGGAGCAGACATTGGCGAAGTCTAGCACAATCGGCCGTGCATGTGTTTGCATTTGCCCGATTGCTCTGATACCATACGCGTACCAATCCACCGTATCCGGGAGAAAAGCCGTGTGGTTCATTAAAAAACTGTTCTGGTTGTTCACCCTGCCCTTCATCGCTCTCATGGGTGTCCTGATGTTCGCGTTCCCCGAAGAAATGAAGGAGTTCAAGAAGGACCTCGTCGACATGGTCGAGAACAGCTGGCTTCGCTGGATCGGCTTCGTGGCGTTCGTGTTCGCCATGGTCCATCTGGTCAAGTTCTTCGACAGCAAGCACACGCTCGTTCAGCTGAGCGCCCCCGAAGACTGAGAGGACAGATTACTCGTAGTTCGTGACCCGCACCCGGTATGATTTGACACCCGGAGGCGGGTTCGGAAACTCGATTTCGAACAGGGAACTCTCGCTGGGAAAGAGGCCGCGATCCTTCAATCGCAGCCTTCCGCTTTCCCGCCGGAGTTCCTGTTTGTTTTCGTCGAGCAGTTCCGCTGACAGCTCAATGCGCTGGCGCAGCGCGCCGGAGATGTTGCGCAGCTCCCCCACAACATACAGGGAATTATATTCCGTGTAGCTTTCGACCCGGTCGATGGCGAAAACGGGCTTCAGGTCGCGCTCGATGACGGGGCTGACTTTTTCCTCACGCGCGCGGATCAGGTATTCCGCCTCGACGGCCCGGTCATACAGGTTCCAGCCTTCGATGTTCATCGGCTCGAGCCGGATGGCCGTTTTCAGCGCTTCTTTTGCCTCGGCGGGCCTGCCTTCGGCAAGCATGCCTTTGGCCTGCGTCAGAAACGCCTGCGCACCCGAATCTGCCGGCTTCCCCTGCGGTCCCGCAGATTGGGGATTCCAGTCCTCCTGGAGACCCGATACCCGGGCAAGTGGCGCAGTCCGGGCGGGCGAAGAGGAAGGGGCGCGCTGGGACGCGGGCGTGCTCTGACCCATCACGGAGTAGGTGATGCAGCCGATGAACAGTCCGGTGAACAACCACGGTCGATAACGACTCATACGGAATCAGCTATCGGCAGAATGAACGGGGGAGATTAGAATCTTCTGGCGGCGAATGCTTTCAGGACGATCGAAAAGAACCGTTCGAACCCCGAGAGAATCAGGCCCCTGCGGAGCATCTGGAAAGCCGACTGGCCGGCCTCGTTTTCCCGCTCGTGAAGCATGCCCAGGAGAGTGGCCGGCGTGACGACCATGTGGGTGACACGCGGTTGCATCGTGGGTGGAAAATAGGTTTGAAGAGCCGTTTTGATGCGGCTTTCGGGAAAATCGCAGGGAGAGAGAATCAGGAACATGTCGAGCGACGGCGATGCCGGATCGTCATCGTCGGAAGGGGCGGTCGGAGCAGGAACATCATCATCTTCAGGGGTTTTGAGCCTGGAGAAGGCCTGCAGATTCAGGAGAATCGCGGTGTGAAGGTTTTCGCCAAGGGTTTCCTCGAACAGGTGCCGCGTGCTGGCTGCAATGCGGGAGGGGAGAGTATCTTCGGTGAGAAAACGGTGCGTCGCCTGAGAGGCGCCCGTCGCCAGCAGAGACGCCGTCATCGGATTGGCCGCGTTCAGCGAGCAGAGCTTTGCTTTCCCCTGTGGGATGATGTCGATCAGGCCGAGTTCCCCCATCTGATGAACGCGGTTGTAAGCCGTACCGTAGGGAAGGCTGAGTTTCTTGGCGATCTGGTGGATCGACAACACCCCTGAGGGCTGATCGAGAAAGGCTTCCGCAAGCTGAATCGTGAGTTGCATGGGCGCCTATTATACCAGACCGTTTCGCGGATGCAACGAAAAATTGATAGATCGACCTTCCCATGATCGGCCGGACAGGAGTTTCCCATGCGAACGGGGAGAAGAGAGGGGTGCTCGCTGCGTCGTGAACGACGGTCCCGACATGGTTCTCCGGCTATAAGCAATTTTTATGCTAAAGGCGTTGACGTACCCCCGACCTGGTGTTATAATTCGAAACCCGTTTTACTGGGTTGGGGGAAGATGGCGAAACGCACGGACTGGTGGGGAGTTCTGCAGACATTGGTGAATCGAGCCCGCGGAACCAACAATGTATCGAACGCTGGGTGCAGCCCTGCGTCGGTCCCCGCTACGCTCGTTGCGTTCCGCGCCCGCCCCGATTGTATTTCTCCCCGTATATTTTGACACGTCCCGCCGACGCTGAATGTGCCGGCGGGATATTTGCTTGATCTGGGAAGGAGTAAGGCAGACAATGGTCACTACGCAGACAATGGGAGCCGAGCGAATTCTGATGGCTGAAGATCGGACGTTCCGGGACATCCCGAACCTGATCGACATCCAGTTGAAGTCGTTCGAGTGGTTTCTCCAGCCCGGCGTTTCTCCTGCCGACCGAAAGAATCACGGTCTCCAGGAGGTTTTCCTCGAGGTGTTCCCCATCCAGGACTACGTCGGAAATCTCTGCCTTGAGTACAGCGAATACGGCCTGGGCTTGCCGATGTGCAAGAACTGTCCCCAGCTCAAGCTCAACAAGAAGTGTCTCTACGACGACTGCAGTTTCACGGAAAAGGACTGCGAGATCGCGTTCATCGGCGACACGCCGTTCCGCGTCAAGCACAGCCCCGACCAGTGCCGCAAGCGCGACTTGACCTACTCGATCCCGCTGAACATCAAGGTCCAGCTGATCATGCAGCAGACGGGCGAAGTGAAGGAACAGGAGATCTTCCTGGTTAACCTCCCCTGCATGACCGAGCGCGGCACCTTCATCATCAACGGCGCCGAGCGTGTCGTGGTCAGCCAGTTGCACCGCTCCCCCGGCGTCTACTTCAGTTTCAACCGAGCCAAGAAAGTCTACTCCGCCAAGATCGTGCCGTATCGCGGCGCCTGGATGGAGTTCGAGCTCGACCTGATGAAGGACGCGATCTTCGTCCGCCTCGACCGCAAGCGCAAGATTCCGATCACCACCTTCCTGCGCGCCCTCGGCTTCAGCACCGACGAGGAGATCCTCGACCTGTTCGACAGGAATGAGACGATCGCCAGCTCTCTCAAGTTCGACAAACAGGCGATCGGCGGCTCCGAAGGCCCCGACAAGGTCGCCAAGGCCGTCACGGAATCGCTCAAGGTCATCTTCTCGAAACTCCGGCAGGGCGATCTGTTCGTCGAGGAAAACGCCCGCACCCTGATCCGCAGCCTGTTCTTCGATCCGAAGAAATACGATTTGGGTTTCGTCGGCCGCTACAAGATGGACAAGAAGCTCCGCCTCGCCGATCGTCTGTCCGATCAGATCGCGTTCAAGGATGTCGTGAACCCGGCAACCAAGGAAGTGGTCGTAAAGGCCGGCGAAAAGGTCTCGAAGCGCCTTGCCGACATGCTGGAAACCATGATGCTGCCGATCTTCATCGAGCTCGGCGACGCCCTCAAAGGATATCGCATCATGTATAACATGGGCTATACCGATGTCCGCCTCCGCGACGTCACCGGAAGCCTCACGATGCTCGCCGGCCGCACCGCCTACGAGTCCGTCACCGACAAGAAGAGCGGTGAGATCATCATCGAAAAGAACACGACGATCACCGAAGACGCCGAGAAGCAGCTCCAGGATCTGGGCATCTCCTCCGTGCCGGTCGTGAAGGACCGCGTCCTGTGCTATGAGGACATCATCGGCGTCATCCGGTATCTGATCGACCTCTCGAACGGCATCGGCCGCCTCGACGACATCGACCATCTGTCGAATCGCCGCATCCGCTGCTGCGGCGAGTTGCTCCAGAACCAGTTCCGCATCTCCCTCTCCCGCATGGAGCGCGTGATCAAGGAGCGCATGACGATCCATGACCTCGACAGCTACACGCCGCAGCTGCTCATCAACACCCGGCCGGTTTCGGCCGTTGTCGACGAGTTCTTCGGCAGTTCGCAGCTCTCCCAGTTCATGGACCAGACGAACCCTCTCGCAGAGCTGACCCACAAGCGGCGCCTTTCGGCCCTCGGGCCGGGCGGTCTCAAGCGCGAGCGCGCCGGCTTCGAAGTCCGCGACGTTCACCCCACTCACAACGGCCGCATCTGCCCGATCGAGACGCCTGAAGGCCCGAACGCCGGCCTCATCGCCAGCCTGGCCGTTTACGCCAAGGTCGACGAGTATGGCTTCATCACCACGCCCCTCTGTCAGGTCGAAGAGGAAACCGGCCGCATCAACTACAAGAAGCTCGAATACAAAGACGCGTATGACGAAGACCGGTTCATCATCGGACAGCCCGACGTGCGCCTCGAGTATGACCGCAAGAGCGGATACGGGAAGATCGTCGGCGACGTCGTGCCGGTCAAGTATTTCCGTGACGATTACGAGTTCGAGTTCGCCGACCGCCGCGAGGTCGAGTATGTGAAGTTCTCGCCCCTCCAGATGGTCAGCGTCGCCTCCGCCCTCATCCCGTTCCTCGAGCACGATGACGCCAACCGCGCCCTGATGGGCACGAACATGCAGCGCCAGGCCGTTCCGCTCATCCAGACCGAGCCGCCGCTGGTCGGAACCGGTCTCGAATCCCGCGCCGCGCATGACTCGGGCGCCATGGTTCTCGCCCGCAGCGCCGGCACCGTCGAATACATTGACGCGAACGAGATCCGCATCCGCCGCGCCAGCCGCCGCAAGGACGATGAGAAGATCGCCCTGACCGAGCAGGCCTTCCGCAAGTCCCAGGGCCGCAAGATCATGGACACGATCGTTGACCCGCTCACCGGTGAGATCATCATCGAGGCCGGCCAACCGCTCGACATCACCTACCTGTCCCGGCTCGCTTCCCTCTGCTCCGAAGTCCGCTTGCAGCAGGAATCGATCGATACCTACCGCCTCCAGAAGTTCATGCGGTCGAACCAGGGCACCTGCATCAATCAGAAACCCTCGGTCAAGATCGGCGACAAGGTCCGCCCCGGCGACGTCATCGCCGACGGCCCGGCCACCGCGAGCGGCGAACTGGCCCTCGGCCGCAACGTCCTGGTCGCGTTCATGCCCTGGGAAGGCTACAACTTCGAAGACGCCATCATCCTCTCCGAACGCCTGGTGAAGGACGACGTGTTCACCTCGATCCATATCGAAGAGTATGAAATCGACGCCCGCGACACCAAGCTCGGGCCGGAAGAAATCACCCGAGACATTCCGAACGTGGGCGAGGATGCCCTCAAGAACCTCGACGAGGAAGGCATCATCCGCATCGGCGCCGAAGTCGAGTCGGGCGACATCCTCGTCGGCAAGGTCACCCCGAAGGGCGAGACCGAGCTGACGGCCGAAGACAAGCTGCTCCGCGCGATCTTCGGCGAGAAGGCACGCGAGGTTCGCAACACCTCCCTCACCGTCCCGCACGGCGAGAAGGGCAAGATCGTCGACGTCATGGTGTTCTCGCGCGACAACGGCGACGAACTCCAGTACGGCGTGAACAAGCTGGTCCGCGCGTTCGTCGCGCAGAAGCGCAAGATCACGGTCGGCGACAAGATGGCCGGACGGCACGGCAACA
>JAGOCE010000139.1 GCA_017998915.1 Candidatus Ozemibacteraceae bacterium | reverse complement strand
AGATGGTGTAGATACTGAGGCTCAGGACGGCGGTCCAAGAAATAACGAGCAGGAGGAGGCCGTTCGTGTCGATGCCGAGCAGGCCGGGATACGTGGCAATCAGCACGAGGAGGGGATACCCCCATATTGCCGTTGGCAGCCAGTATGAGTCATTGTCCTCGTCTTTGAACCGCTTCCAGATCAGGTGGAGGAAGAACGCCGTGACGGCGAGCATGCCAACCCGGCAGGCCCAGATATACGGCCGGTTCTCGACGGGAACGTTCTGCATCACGAGGATGCCCCAGCCGTCCTGGATTCCCCATGCGAACAGGAGCGCGCAGATGTAGAGCGGAGTGACATATCTCATAATATAATAGAAGACCCGCGGGATCTTCATGTCGCAGCCCTTGTGGATTTCCTTCCAGGCGTTCTCGCCACCGAAGATCCACATGAAGACGATGATCTCGAGCAGCGCGTAGACGACGAGGCCGAGGGTTCCCACCCAGTAGTCGAGCTCGTCGACGAGACCCCTGTCGAAAAAGAAGACGCAGGCGTGCGCGAAGGCGACGGTCAGCGCGGTGACCGTGATGACGGCTTTCTGATGCGAGAACTTCATCTCGTCTTTCAGGAAGGTGATTGGCGGCGTCAGTAGGGCGACGGAGGAGGTGATGCCGGCAATGAAAAGCAGGCCGAACCAGAGGGCGCCGAAGAACCAACCCATCGTGACCTTCGTGAAGATCAGCGGCATGCACTGGAAGCCGAGATCGAACGTGCCGGAACGGGCGATGTCGGTCGTGACGGCTGGGCCGAAGAACGCGACGGCGGCCGGGATCGCGATCGAGCCGCCCAGAACGACCTCCGCGAACTCGTTGAGGGATGCCGTCGAAAGGCCGGTCAGGACGACGTCATCCTTGTTCGACAGGTAGCTGGCGTATGCCTGGATCGCACCCTGGCCGAGCGACAACGTGAAGAAGATCTGCCCGGCGGCGGCAAGCCAGACGGACGCCTGGCCGAGCTGGTCGAACTTCGGCACCCAGAGGAAGTTCATCCCGTCCATGACGCTCCAGTTACATCCTTCCGGGCGGCCCATCGTCAGAACGCGGATGGCGAGGATGATCGCGAAGACGAACAGGATCGGCATGCCGATCTTTCCGAGTCGCTCGATGCCCCCCGAGAGGCCCCGATACAGGAAATAGAAGTTCAGGGCGACCGTGATGAGAAAGAATATATATGCAGTGCTACCATTCGTGAAATACTTGTTCCTGAGAGTCGCCTCGACGTAGGGCCGCTTCGATCGGTCGAGGCTGGAGTCAAAGACGTTCCACTCGCCGTCGCGCTTGGGATCGTATTTCAGTTCCGGCGTGACCTCGGAGGCGTTCGTGCACTCCGATACCGCGGCGATGTCACGCGCCGTGGCGGTCGTCGACAGTTTCACCTTTTCATGGATACCGAGATACTCCTTGAAAAAGCGCCCCATTTCCACGCGCTTTTCCGACATGTCCGTGCCGGGGATTTCGCTGTACCGGCCTGCGACGGAGAAGTAACTGTAGGACAGCGTCCACGACTCGATATAACAGTAAAAGACCGCGGTCAGAAGGCCGAGAATGATGCTGAGAACGCCCAGATACTTCGCGATCGGCTTTTTCACGATGCGGTGCATGACGCCGGGCATCGTCCCATGGCCGATCGAGCCGCCGTACCGCCCGATGCCCCACTCGACCCACATCAGGGGAATGCCGAGAATCAGGAATGCGATGAAGTAGGGAATCATGAAGGCGCCGCCGCCGTTCGCCGCCGCCTTGGCGGGAAACCGGAGGAAGTTGCCGAGTCCGACGGCGTTTCCGGCCATCGCCAGAATCAGGCCGACTCTCGACCCCCAGTGTTCGCGATGGGGCTGTTTCTCACCGCCCTCGGTTTTGAGATGGTCGGAAGGCGGCTGTTTCGATTTCTCTCTCTGCGGCATCGTTCTGAAGCTCCTGTTGTCGGATGAAAATCTCCTGGCGCACATGCCGAATCGATCGGTGTACCGATTCTTTTCGGGAGAGTCCCCGAACGAGGAATGTCCGACAACGAGCCGCGCATGCGCGTCCTCTCAATCGGGGGGCATCCTCTCCTGGTGTACGTGAACTCAGCGCGCTGGAATGCTACACAACTTCGCGCCGATGCGCAACTGTACCGACCATGTTCACCGCTCACCCCGTTCATACGGGATTCCGAGCGCTGCGGGGGCGCTCCGGCCGCGGGTTTTCGACGCGGTCGCGCCCTGGACGAGAGCGGCGAGAGTTGCCAGGTAGGGAAGCATCATCAGGAGATTCGGCGAGATGCCATACGGCTGCAGGAAATACTGGCCGACGAAGAGGCCGCCGAACAGCAGCGACCCGGCAAGCGCGCGAATGGGATCCCATAGGGAGAACATCGTCAGGGCAACGACGATCCAGCCGCGGCCGGCCGTCATGCCTTCGATCCAGGCCGGGATGTAGGCGAGTGAAAGATAGCCTCCCGCCGCTCCGGCGAACGCACCGCCGATGACGACGAACACCATCCGAAGTTTCACCACATCGATGCTCATCGTTTCGGCCGCATGCGGGTTTTCGCCGGCAGAGCGGACGGCGAGGCCGTATGTGGTGCGGGAGAGGAAGACCCAGAGAAGGACGGTCGCGAAAAGGGTTCCATAGACGAGAATATCGTGTGCGAACAGCGCCTTTCCGAACAGGGGAAGGTCGCCGAGCAGAGGAATGTCGAGAGCGGAAAACTTCGCCTGAAGGGGTTTTCCGATGAGCTTGCGACCGATGAGACCGCTGAGGCCGAGGCCCAGGGTGGTCAGCGCGAGGCCGGAGACGACCTGGTTGGCACGCAGCTTCACCGTCAAGGTCGCGTGGACGACGGCCAAGAGCGCGCCCGCGAGGATAGCGGCGAGGAGGCCGAGCCAGGCGCTTTGCGTGTGAAGGGCGACGGCGAAGCCCGTGACGGCGCCGAAGGCCATCATCCCCTCGACGCCGAGATTCATGACGCCGGCGCGCTCGGCGAGAATCTCGCCCAGGGTTCCAAGCAGCAGAGGCGTGCTCGCGGCGATGCTGCGGCTGATGAACGATGCTATGAGTTCCGTCATTGGGGGACTCCGGTGGACCGGATGCGGACGAGCCGGTGGCGGATCATGAAGTCGCCGGCGAGAATGGCGATAAGGACGAGTCCGTTGAAGATGTTCACGGTGGCGAAGGGAAGGCCGAGGGACGTCTGGATCACGTCGCCGCCGACGAGAAGACCGCCGAAAAGAATCGCGGAAAGCCATGTCCAGCCAGGGTTCAGACGGGCGAGAAACGCCGTCAGGATCGCGGTGAAACCGTATCCCGACGAGATCGACCATGGATACGTCAGATGATGATGGACACCGGCGATCTCGGTTGCCCCGGCGATGCCGGCGAGCGCACCGCTCAGGAACATGATCAGAAACACGGTGCGGCCGAAGGGAATGCCGGCGTAAGCCGCCGCTTCAGGGTTTTCGCCGACGACGCGAACGTCGTATCCGAAGCGGGTTTTCGCCGAGATCACCGTGAGAATGATGACGGCCGCTCCGGCAAGAACCAGCGGGAACCACGACAGGCGGGATCCGTAAAAGGTCGGCAGCCAGAGCGCGTTCGGCAAATCGTCGGAGTAGGGGAAGCCGAACTGGGTCTTCCCTTTCCAGGGACCGTAGATGAGGAACTGGACGAACTCGGCGGCGACGTAGTTGAGCAGAAGCGAGCTGACCGCCTCGTTCACCCCCCACCTGACCCGCATGAACGCGGGAACCGCCGCCCAGAAACCGCCGGCGAGGGCTCCGACCGAGAACATGGCGGCGATGCCGAGCCAGCCGGGAAGCTGCTGCCCGAAGCCGAGGCCGACCCAGGTGGCTGCGATCGCCCCGAACAGGAGCTGACCTTCAGCGCCGATGTTCCAGATGCGGGCCCGGAAACAAATCGCGAGACCTGCGCCGATCAGTGTGAGCGGAACGGCTTTCGTCACGGTTTCCTTGAAGCCGTACCAGCTTCCGAATGAACCGGCGGCCATTTTCGTGACGGCGGCGATCGGCGAAACGCCCATCACCAGAAAGAGCAGGCAGCCCATCGACACGCCCGCCAGAATCGAGAGCGCCATCGTCATCCCGACGCGGACCGATGACGGATGGGCGACTGGCTCGAGGCGCCAGGTCGATGTCATCACGATGCCTCCTCAGCCGTGGCTGCCGCCCCACCCATGAGAAGGCCGATACGCTCGCGCGTCGCTTCGTCGCGGGGGATCATCGCCCGAAGCTCGCCCCGGAACATGACACCGATCTTGTCGGAAAGGGCCAGAAGTTCGTCGAGGTCTTCCGATACGAGAAGAATTGCGGCGCCGGCAGATTTTCGTTCGAGCATGACCCGATGAATGACGGCCGCCGCGGCGATATCCACGCCGTAGGTCGGATGGGCCGCCAGCAGCAGCTTCGGTGATGCGTCCAGCTCCCGGCCGAGCAGAAACTTCTGAACGTTACCGCCCGAAAGGGTTCTCAGAGGCGTGTCTGAGCCGGGCGTGGCCACCTCATATTCCGATATGAGTCGCTCCGAACGCTCGCGGGCTTTTGCGGTATCGAGAAAACCATGCCGGGAAAACAGCTCCCGGTGCGCGTCCCGGAGGATGGCATTGTCGACGAGGCTGAACGAGGGAACCGTGCCGGTGTGCAGCCGGTCTTCAGGAACGAAGGCGAGACCGGCGGCCGTTCTGGCGCGCACATCGTCGCGGGTGATATCGGTGCCGCAAAGCCGGACTGTTCCGGCGGATGCCGGCCTCATGCCGGCGATCGTTTCGAGCAGCTCGCGCTGGCCGTTTCCCGAGATGCCCGCGATGCCGACGATCTCACCGCTTCGAACGGTCAGAGTCGCGCCGTTCACCGAGAGGGGACCGCGGCTTCCCGCAGCGTTCAGGCCGCTGATTTCCAGAACCGGCTCGCCGGGGACGGTCAGGTGCGTGATCGACGGTTTGTCGATCTGGCGGCCGATCATCAACCGCGCGAGAGAGGCCTGATCGGCTTCTTTCGTTCGGCATTCACCCGCCGGCCTCCCATGGCGAAGGACGACGACGCGGTCGGTGATCGCGAGAACCTCGTCGAGTTTGTGGCTGATGAAAATGATTCCATGACCTTCGCCCGTCATCCGCTTCATCAGCACGAACAGCTCATCTGTTTCGCTGGGCGTGAGGACGGAGGTCGGCTCGTCGAGAACAAGCCATCTCGCTCCGCTCATCAGCGCCTTGAGCAGTTCGACGCGCTGCTGCTCGCCCGCGGAAAGGTCGCAGACCCTGGCGATGGGATCGACCTTCAGGCCATACCGGTCGCCGAACTCCCCGATTTTCGCACAAGCGAAGGGAACGGGGTCCCAGACGGGGGCGTCGGCGAGCGCGAGCGCGATGTTTTCCGCCACGGTATGATTCTGGACGAGCATGAAATGCTGATGGACCATGCCGATGCCGAACGCCCGCGCCGCGGCGGGGGAGGAAACGTCGATCTGTGCGCCGTCGAGGAAAATGGCGCCCGTGTCAGGGCGATGAAGCCCATACAGGACGTTCATCAAGGTGCTCTTGCCGGCGCCGTTCTCGCCGAGTAGGCCAACCACCTCGCCCGCCGCAACGGAGAGGTTGACGAGGTAGTTCGCCTGGATCGAGCCGAAACGCTTCGAGATGCCCAGCATCTCGAGGCGTTGGTGGGATGCGCTCACTTCGGCAGGGTCGCGTCGATGCCTTCGACGAACCAGTCGACGGCCCAGAGCGTATCTCGCGATGCCCGCTCGCCGGCCTTGATCCGGAGTGTGCCGGCCTGGTCCTTGATCGGGCCGGTGAAGGGATCGAACAGGACCGTCGGCTCGCTCATCTGTGCGATTCTTTTCAATACAAGGTCGTATATATTTGTTGCGCCGGTGATCGGGTCGGTGATCGCGACAGCCTTGAGCGGTTCGACGAAGACGGGATTCACCTGTATCCCCTCGGCACCGCCGATCTTGCAGGCGCCTTCCTTCAGAAGCCACCAGAGGTCGTTCGGCTTCCAGGTGCCGGTGTACAGCGAGCTGAAAATCGTCTCGTACATCACGCCCCAGTCGACGAGCTGGCCGGAAACGACCGAGTGCTCGCCGAACTTTTGCATCGGGCTGTAGTGCGAGAAGGTGTAGACGGGCTTCCCCTTCTGGGTGTGTTCTTCGCCGACCTGGATGACCGCCGGCGAGTCTTCGGAAAAGGCGAGCGCGTCGCAGCCTTCGGCCACGAGAGCCTCCGCGGCCTCGCGTGCCTTTGCCGGATCATACCAGGAGAAAAGCCACTTCACCTGGACGCGGGCGTTGGGGTTTGCCTCGCGCGCCCCGAGGGCGAAGGCGTTGATGTGTCGGACGACCTCGGGAATGGGATGCGCCGCGACGTAGCCCAGCTTTCCGCTCTTGGTGAGAGCGCCGGCCATGAGACCGTTCAAATAATATGCCTGATATAATTCGGCAAAATATGTGCCGAGGTTCGGGCCGCGCTTGTAGCCGGAACAGTGCATGAACGTGCGATCCGGATACCGGGCGGCCGCGGCGGCAGTATCATTCATGTAACCGAAACTGGTGGTGAAGATGACGTCGCATTTCTCCTCGTTGACGAGGCGATCGATCACCCGTGCCGAGTCGGCTTCGGCGACCGACTCGACGAACGTCGTCTCGAGCCAGGGGAAGATCTTCACCATCTGTTGCCTGGCGAGATCGTGTGCGTTCGTCCAGCCGAAATCACCGACCGGCCCGACGTAAACGAAACCGGCCTTGATCTTTTTCCCGGCCGCCTGAGGAGCCTGTGAATCCTGGGCCAGGACGGCGGGGACGACGAGACAGAACAAGGCCAGAGCAGCCATGAAGCGAAGTATCGGGCGCATCTGAGTATCCTCCGTGCAATATCTGTATGCGCACGTATTCTCACGCACGCAAAGACAAAATGCAACCCCGCACATTTGCGGATCGGTTCTCGACGCGAAACAAGCGTACTGTTGTTCTCTCCGCTCCGAGAATAGGGTATAATGCACCCCCTGACGTTCGATACGATCGTGCGCCTGCAGCCGGCAGACAGCGTCGGCATGCGGCCTCTGAGGAGTCATCAGCAATGAGAATCGTCCTTTCCGGCGGCGGAGAAATCAGTTTTCTCCTCGCCCGCGAACTCTGCACACAGCACGATCTGTTCGTGATCGAGCCCGATCCCCTCCTGTGTGAGAGATTCCAGGAGTTGGATGTCCAGGTCGTCCGGGGAGTCGCAACCAACCTCGACGTCCTCCAGCAGGCAGAGGTACCGAAAGCCGATTTCTTCATCGGCTGTGCCCATTCCGACGAGGTCAATCTCATCAGCTGCCTGGCGGCGAAGCAGCTCGGGAAAGCCCGCACGATCTGCTTCGTCAACAAGGAACACTATTTCGAGACCTTCAAAGGGGGCCTGGGAGCCAACCTCACCATCGACTGTCTCCTCTGGCCGGAAAAGCTTCTCGCAGAGGACATCGCGCGCATCATCACCGTTCCCGGGGCCGTCGATGTCGAGGTCGTCGAAAAGGACATGCTCAAGCTGATCGAGTTCAAGCTCGGCGACACCCATCCCGACGTGGGAAAGCCCCTGCGCGACCTCGATCTTCCGAAAGGCACCCTGATGGTGGCTCTCGTTCGTGAGCACGAAGTGCTTATTCCGAGCGGATCGACGACGCTCTCCGCCTGGGATAAAGTGGTCTTTTTCGGAACCGAGGCCGGCATGCGCCAGTTGGTCAGTAGGTATGACCCTCCGCGCCGTGGGAAACAGGAAGTGATCATCGTCGGCGGCGGCAATGTCGGCATGCTTCTCGCGGAAAACCTCGAGGAGATGGACAACGTCGAAGTGCGATTGATCGAAATAGCGCCGGAACGAGCACAGAACCTGGCCGCCCGGCTCCCCCGAACCATGGTGCTGAACGCCGATGCGGCGGATCTCGACTTCCTTTCGACGCAGCAACTTCATGACTGCGATTGCCTGATCTCCCTGGCCACGGGGGACGAGCGCAATCTCCTGCTTTCCCTTATGGCCAGGCAACTCAGGGCGCGGAAGATCATCACCCGGGTTGCCAGCCCGCGGAACCAGCCCCTGTTTGAGCGGGTCGGAGTGGACGTCGCCCTCACGTCGAGGCTCGCGGCGATCCGCATCATCGTGCTGATGATAAACAGCCAGGGAATGAACGTCCTCAACGTGATCGAGGGCGGCAAAGCCGAGGTCCTCGAAATGCAGGTGCCCGCCGAATTCACGACCTGCCTCCTGAAGGATATGAAACTGCCGGAGGGCGTCATCATCGGTGCCATCAGGCGTGGGGCACACGTCGTTGTTCCACACGGCGACGATGAGGTCAGGGCCGGAGACTTTTTACGGGCCTTTTGCAAAGCCGGACATGACGACGAACTGCGACAACTGTTGAGCGTTGCACCGGCATCTGCCGCGAAAACCCCGGTCGCATGATCCGCTGGAGACTTGTCCTTGCCATGATCGGGCTCATCGTCCGGGCGTTCGGCATCCTCATGCTTCTTCCTCTGTCTGTTGCAATTGTGTTTCGCGAATGGGCGTCATTGGCTCATTTCACGCTCACCGCCGGCCTGTCGTGGTGGGCCGGCGACCGGTGCAGCAAGCTGGTCCCCAGCAGAAGCTTCGACGATCTGGAGCGTCTCGAAGGGATGGCCGTGGTGGCGCTGGGATGGTTCGCCGTTTCCGTCTGCGGAGCCATTCCCTATCTATGCTGCCGCCTTTCCCTGATCGATAGTCTGTTCGAATCGATGAGCGGCTTCACGACGACGGGGGCCACGATTTTCACCGATTTTTCCGTCTTCAGTCAGTCGCTGTTCTTCTTTCGCGGATTCACCCACTGGGTCGGAGGCATGGGCATCCTGGTGCTGTTCGTGGCCGTCCTGCCCCACTTCTCTGTTGCAGGTCGCCAGCTGTTCTTCGCCGAAACCTCGGCCGCTTCGAAGGAAAAACTGACCCCGCGGATTCGGGACACCGCGCGGCATCTCTGGGGTTGGTACGTGTTTCTCACGCTCCTGGAAACAGTTCTATTGATATATTATGGAATGCCCGCGAACGATGCGATCTGCAATTCGATGGCGACCCTTGCCGCGGGTGGTTTTTCTCCGCATGGGCAGAGCATCATGGGATATAACAATCCCACGGTTGAGTGGATCATCATCGTGTTCATGTTTCTTGCGGGTGCCAACTTCACCCTGCAGGTGCGTGCCTTGCGCGGAAACGTGCGCGCTCTTTGGGAAGACGTCGAACTGCGCGGATACGTGGCGATCCTGGCGGGTACGACTCTCGTCCTGTTCGTCTTTCTGGGCTACGACACTGCCGTAGGGGAGTGGTCGCTGGCCTCCCTTCGGACCGCCCTCTTTCAGAATCTCAGCATCATGACCACGACCGGGTTTGCCTCGACAGACTTCAGCCTCTGGGCAGATCGATCGAAAGTCGTGTTGGTCTTCCTGATGCTCGTTGGCGGTTGTTCCGGTTCGGCCGGAGGCGGGATCAAGGTCATTCGAGCCCTCTTCCTGGGGCGCTTTTTGTTGCGGCAATTCACGCGTGCGATTCATCTCAAAGCAGTAATCCCCATCAGGCTGGGCCGCCGGGTCTTTTCCGATGCCGAGTTTCAGCCGATCATCGGCTTCATCGCGACCTACTTCACCTTGTTTCTTGTTGGGGGAATTGTTGCTTCGATGCTGGAAAACGATCTGAGCATCGGTTTTCTCGGCGCCATTGCAACCCTCGGCAACATCGGCCCCGGTTTCGGCCCGATCGGCCCGATGGGCTCGTTTGCCGGCCTGACGACCGCGACAAAGGCGATCTATTTCGTTCTCATGTGGGCGGGCCGGCTGGAGGTCATCACTCTGCTTGTCC